>JBBUBI010000047.1:0-14745 GCA_038058335.1 Patescibacteria group bacterium | reverse complement strand
ATTGTGGTATAATTTGAGCAAGGCAATAGAACTTGTCAGCTAGAGGTTTAAGAAAAAATATGAAAGTAAACCCCTCAGACAAAATATTAAAGATTTAATCCGATAATTTCGGCTTATTCCTCTATTGTCTTCATATAATTTATGGCGTCACAAAATTCAGACATTTTAAAACTTGAAAAAAAGCTTCTTGATCGGGAAGAAAATATCGAGAAGGAAAAAGCGATTCTTGAAAAGCAAAAAGAAGAATACAGGGAAAAGCTTTCCAAAATCTCTTCTCTGACTGCTGATGAGGCAAGAAAAGAACTGATAAAAGAAGTTGAGGAAAAAGAAACTCAGATAGTCGCGCGAATCATTAAGGAAAGAGAGGAAGAGGCAAAAAGCACCGCAGATAAGAAAGCGAGGGAAATTCTGGTAGACAGTATGAAACATGGAGCTGTCAATTACATTCCTGAGTTCACTCTTTCTACAGTCAAAATCCCCGATGAAGATATTAAAGGAAGAATAATCGGAAAAGAAGGAAGAAATATAAGAGCATTTGAGCAGGCAACAGGCGTGGACGTAGACTTGGATGAAGAAGGAGTCATAAGACTTTCATCGTTTGATCAGGTAAGACGTGAGATCGCAAGACGCGCGCTTGAAATGCTCATAAGAGACACGAGAATTCAGCCATTCAGAATTGAAGAAATTGTAGAGCAGACCAAAAAAGAAGTTGAGAAAATAATGTTTGAGGAGGGAGAAAAACTTGCTCAAGAAGTAGGAGTTTTCAATCTCTCAAAAGATCTTATTTCAATGCTTGGTAGATTTAAATTCCGAACTTCTTATGGTCAAAATCTCGTAGTTCATACTCTGGAAGAGACCAAAATGGGAATTCATATTGCTCAGGAAGTCGGCGCAAATGTAAACATAGTGCGTCTTGGATGCTTATTTCATGATATAGGAAAAGTGGTAGAAGGGGAAGGAAGTCACGTAACTCTTGGAGTCGATTTTCTTAAAAGACATAATATGCCCGAGGCAGTTATAAATGCTGTTTGGGAACATCATGAAGATAAGCCGTTTTCGTCCCTTGAATCAGTTATTGTATATATTGCTGATGCAATCTCAGGTGCGAGGCCTGGCGCGCGCTATGAGGACGTAGAAGGGTATGCTAAGAGACTTACGGAGATGGAAGAAATGGCGAAAAAGCATGAAGGGGTTGAGGATGCGTATGCTTTCGAAGCAGGTCGTGAACTTAGGGTAATTATCGATCCGGGAAAATTGGATGATGCTGCCACAACACTTTTGTCTCACAAGATACGAGAAGAAGTTGTAAGATCTCTTGCAGTTCCGGGAGAGGTAAAAGTAACTGCGATCAGAGAATTCCGCGCAATCTCCACGAGTTCTGACAATTAATAATTTATAGTTTATAATTAACCACATAAACATTTTTGTACTCTTTTGACATATTGACAACACTTCGTTTTAATTGTATTTTTAATCTAAACTCTCATAAAGTTTGCCCGCATGTTTGAGAATTTGTCCGATCATATAAAAAGAATGGTGGTGATTTAATTGACAAAAAAAGACCTCACAGAGATAATCGCAAAAAAAGCAAATCTTACGAATAAAGCAGCAAAAGATGCAGTTCAGGCATTTATAGTTTCTATAAGAGATTCTCTAAAGCGCGGAGAAAAAGTTGTAATTACGGGATTTGGAACATTTAGCGTTCGCAATAGAGTCGAAAGAGTTGGAAGAAATCCCAAGACCGGAGAGAAAATTACAATTTCATCAAGAAAAGCTCCCGGTTTTACTCCAGGAAAAACTCTCAAGCGAGCAGTAAGGTAAGTTCACGATATTAAAAATTAGAAGCTTTCCGAAGTTCGGAGGCTTCTTTTTTTTGGTATAATTAATCTATAATTTCTAAGCTCTAATTTCTAATTTCTAAATAAATCTCAATTTTAAAATTCAAAAATTTAAACTTGATTAGAGCAATTAGGTTAATTAGGTCAATTAGAAATTCATTATGATAATTTCTGTTTCTCATCTTTCCAAAAATTTTCAGGTTCATCAAAAAGATCCAGGCCTTGTAGGATCGGTAAAATCTTTATTCGCAAGAAAATACGAAACCGTAAAAGCCGTAGATGATATTTCATTTAACATAGAAGAAGGTGAATTGATCGGGTTTATCGGTCCAAACGGAGCCGGAAAAACCACGACCCTCAAATGCTTATCAGGTCTTCTCTACCCCACAAGCGGAAAAATTTCAGTAATGGATTTTAATCCATACAATCGCAAGCCTGAATTCCTCAGGCAAATATCTCTTGTCATGGGACAGAAGAATCAGCTCTGGTGGGACTTGCCAGCTACGGATACATTCCTCCTGAATAAAGAAATTTATGGAGTTGAAGATAAGAAATATAACGAGATTGTCGGAGAATTGACAAAACTTTTGGATGTTAAAGATATCTTAAAAATACCCGTCAAGAAGTTATCGCTCGGGCAGCGGATGAAAATGGAGCTTATGGCTTCTCTAATTCATAATCCCAAAGTCTTATTTTTAGATGAGCCGACTATTGGGCTTGATGTGCTGATGCAGAAAAAGCTTCGCGAGTTCATACGCGAATATAACATCCGTTTTAAGGCAACTGTTATCCTCACGAGTCATTACATGCAGGATGTTGAGCAGTTATGCAAAAGAGTAATTATTATTAACTTCGGGAAAATAATTTTTGACGGACTTCTTAATTCGCTTGTCGAGAAGTACTCTCCTCACAAAAGGATTAAAGTAATGCTTGCTGAATATGCAGACCCAAAACAAGTTTATAAATTAGGTAAAATTAGTAAATTTGAATATCCGGAGCTCATTTTGGATGTTCCGAATAAGAAAGCAAACTCAACAGCAGCGGCAATTCTCAAGAATTTTCAGGTTGAAGATATTACGATTGAAGATCCGCAAATCGAAGACGTGATTGCAAAAGTGTATGCAGAAAACAAAAGATGAAGAAATATTATCTAGTCGCCCGAAATACCTGGGATGAGGTACTCACTTACAGAGCAAGCTTCGTCATGTGGAGAGTGCGAAGCGTAATTCAGGTACTTACGATTTATTTTCTTTGGCAAGTGGTCGTGCCTCCGGGTAAGGCGCTCCTTGGATACACGCAACCTCTTATAGCCACTTATATTCTCGGTACGCTTCTTCTTGAGTCGATAGTACTTTCTTCAAGATCGTATATAGTGGGGAGTGAAATCAATAATGGCAATCTCATGAATTTTCTTCTTCGACCGATAAATTATTTTGCGTATTGGTTTTCAAGAGACCTTGGAGACAAGGCAATGAATATCTGTTTTTCCATCGCAGAGCTCACAATAATTTTTCTCATCTTACGTCCCTCGCTTTTTATCCAAACTGATATTTTTTATTTATCGTTTTTTATAGTCTCGATTATTTTATCTATTTTTTTGTATTTTTTTATAAATTTCTTATTGGGTCTTATAGGTTTTTGGAGTCCTGAGATTTGGGCCCCCAGATTTATTTTTATTACGCTCCTTGGTTTCTTCGCAGGATCTTTATTTCCACTGGATATTTTGCCAGACACTATCTATAACATAGTCAAATTTCTACCCTTCAGCTATCTGATGTTTTTCCCAATCAAAATTTATCTTGGCCAATTAAGTTTTATGGAAATAATTTCAGGGCTTATGATTTCAGCGTTTTGGGTTTTTGCAATTTATGGGTTAGTAAAAATAGTTTGGATGAAGGGGCTTAGGAGTTACACAGCTTATGGAAAGTAAAAATAGTTTGAATAGGCTCATAAAACTTTGGTTTATGATGACGGGTATGGTATCGCAAAACGCGTTTGTATCAAGATTTGGAGCAGTGTTATTCCTCATAGGGAAGCTTATACGATTTTCCTTCTTTATGTTTTTTCTTTTGGTGATTACATCTCGGACTCAAGCTATACAAGGATATACTCTTTGGCAGGTAATACTTTTCTATCTTACATTTAATCTTATTGATAGCGTCGCACAATTTTTCCTGAGGGAAGTTTATAGATTCAGAAATTACATAGTAAGCGGAGACTTTGATTACTTACTTACCAAACCTGTGCCGGTGCTTTTCCGGCTTCTTTTTGGCGGAAGTGATGTCCTGGATATTCCGGTAATCCTGCTTTCTGCAGGATTTATTTTTGTTGCTCTTTCAAATATTGGCTCCCTGGCAGTTGGCAATCTTGCTATATATTTATTGCTTTTAATAAACGGATTTATGATTGCAGTCTCTTTTCATATTCTTGTCCTGGCCATTGGAGTTCTTACCACGGAAGTTGACAATACTCTTTGGTTATTCCGAGACTTAACGCAGATGGGAAGATTTCCAATTGATATTTATCAAAATCCGCTGAGGTCCATAATTACATTTATAATCCCGGTCGGAGTAATGGTAACTTTTCCTGCCAAGGCAGCGATGGGACTTCTGTCATTCAATGCGATATTAATTTCATTATTCGTAGGAGCAATATTCTTATATGTAAGCATCAGATTCTGGAAATTTTCTCTCAAGAGTTACTCCAGCGCCAGCAGCTAGGACTTGATATAAAAGCCTATATATTGTAAAATACGCTTGCTCTGGGGAGAAGGACCGCTACTGTCGTCACCTTAAACATGATGATAGAGGAAAGTCCAGACAGCAGTAAGGAGGGGACGGAGCGTAAGCTCCGACGCGAAAGCGCTAGTGGTTTGAAGAAGAAATTTTTCGAACACTCTGCGAGAATTAACTCAAAGAGAGAGCCACAGTGACGAACTTTGATCTAAAGTCGAAAGACCATGATCGATGAGTGAAACGGCCTCCTACGCTCCGCCTCTGGCGGAGCTCCGGCGGGCTAAAGGCAATCCTACCTGCTGCAATCTCAGAATGATGCGCTATTACCATCCTTACGGGAGCATCAAGTAGAGAGCATAGATAGATTGCGGATAATAACAGAATCTGGCTTACTCTCTCCCCAGAGCATTTCAAATCGTTGTTTGAGAGAAAATATAATATGGAACAATTTTTGACCATTATAATCTTAGGAGGAATTTTTATTTTTATCTGGAGCAAGATAGCTGAAAATAAAGAAGACATCAAAGCCTTGAGAAGTCTGGGTGGAGATGTAGAGAATATCGAGGTCGAAATCGACGAAATTAAAAAAGAAATTAAAGAAATAAAACGCTCTCTTAAGAAGGATTAAAATCCTAAGTGGAGTAATTTCTATCTAAAACCTGCCTAATGGCAGGTTTTTATTAACATGAAAGAAGAATTAGAAAATGCAAGAGTAAAATATCAAGCCGCTATGAGTATGTCTTCGTTTGAAGGAGAGGTTCAATGGAGTAGATATAGTGCGATACTTTTGGTAAATACCATATTTATTGCAATAATTGGATTTTCTTATGGTATAGAATTTAAAGGATCCTATCGTTTATTTAGAACAGTAGCGCCATTATTGGGACTTCTCTTATGCTTTTTGTGGTATCAAATGACCGATAGAGGATTTATATGGATGAATCACTGGATTACTGAAGCAAGAAAGATTGAAGATAAACAACTTAAGGGTGAAATAAATCCAGTAAATGCAGGTCAAGAATTAAAATCAAAAATTGGAGCGGGAGTTACAAAAAAAGCCTCATTTTTGGTCATTGGAATTATAGCTTTCGTATATCTTCTCATGCTGCTTCTTGCTATTGATTAGTATTTTTATTTTGCAGAGCACAGCATTTTATATTCGCAGTTAACGATTTATCTTTTTCATATTGGGTGCAATATTTCCAGCTTCTTCTACATTTTTAAATCTCCGATCTTGTTATTCCAAAATTCTTGAGAATTCAAGAATAGTTTGCTATTCTATATTTAATGCTAAAAACAAGATCGTTAGAGCGGACAGTAAAAGGTTTTGCCAATCATAGAAGGATTCAGATAATGGAACTTTTGGAAAGAGAACCGGAATTATCTCTCGCAGATATTTCTACAAAGCTTAAAGTGAATATAAAAACCGCTAGTGAGCATATTATAAAACTTGCAATTTCGGGTCTTGTTCTAAAACGCAATAAAGCTAATAACGTACTTCATAAGGTGTCTCCGAAAGGATTGGATATTCTGGAATTCTTGAGAAAACTGGAATGAAAAAGAAAAAAACTAAAATAGTTCTTGAAGATGATATAGATGTAAAAAATATTGTTATTCAAGTACATCTCAAGAATAATTACACGACTGTTTTTAGCGGGTTCTCTTCTTGGGAAAATCTGGCGTTTATAATGGAAGGTCTTGGAGCTACGGTTCAAGAATGTGTTCGCAGTGGAATAAGCAAAAAGAAAGTTTATGATCAGGTAAAAAAGTACATCGTGGAAGTGTTAAATAATTATTAGCTCGTCTTGCAGAGGAGCTTGTATTCGCAGTTTATACACAGCACATTTTTACTGCATTCGAAATCGCTATTTTCAATTTCTCCAATTTTCTCAATAAGCTTATCTTCCAATTTATCCAAATCTTCTTTTGTAAATTTCATAGTTTTTTTTGTATTTCCTTCGAGGAAATGAAGAGTTAAGGTAATGTCTTTCGGATCACGATTGAGAACGTCATCTTTTACACGTGTTGCGGCAAGTGCATACATTGCTAGCTGAAGTTCATGAGACTTTTGTGCTTTGGGATTTTCTTCGCCTGTCTTGTAATCAATAATTTCTATTCCTTTTCCATTCTGATCAATCCTGTCGATTTTGCCAAAAACCTTAACGCCATTTTTAAGTACAAAATTGAATGGCTCCTCGAGTCTTAGAGGTTTTTTAGGCGGATTGCATTCAGTCTTGTAAAAATTCTCAAGAGCTACTAGTCCCTGATCAAAACGTTCTTTCTCGTGTTTTTTATTGCTATAACCTTGCGGAATCCATTCTTCCTTGAGCAAGTTCTTAAGGATTTTCAAGCTTGGTTTTCTTCCGTCTTGCACTAATTTATAGAATTTATGTAAGCAATTATGCATTGATATGCCAAAGCTCTGGACTGCAGCAGTCGGAGTTGGGATGTTGAAGATCGCTTTTGCTTTGTAATGAAGCGGGCATATGTCAAACATCTGAAGGTTGGAATAAGTTATATAACTAAGCTTCAAAGGAGGCTTTTTCTCCGGAATTTCTTTTTTCTCTTCATAAACAGAAAGCACTTCAGATAGAGTTAATTGCTGTGAATTTTTCTTTATGTTTTCCTGAGTCTTGAGACTCGGCAAGGCTTCATAAATAAAAGGAGACAGTTTCTTAATTCGCTTGGCAGTTCCATAATAATCAGCGCCTGTAAAATATAAAAGCTCCTTGGCTCTTGTCATGCCGACATAAAAAAGTCTCCGTTCCTCCTCAAGATGAAAATCAATATTTTCAGGAATATCTTCCTTTATAATTCCTGCAGGAAGCGGAATTTTCTCGCTTCTTTCTCTTGACGGGAAGCGGTCTGAGACAAGATTTACCAGAAATACTACTTTAAATTCCAAGCCTTTTGATGAGTGTATGGTTAGGATATTTACTGCGTTTTTATCCCTTATATCAATATCAGCAGCAATTGGACTGTCTCCCATTTGAAGCATGAGAGTAAGCCATTCCACAAGCGTAAATATGTTTGCATCAGCTCTTTCTGTTTCGAAATTTTTTATTCTATCAAAAAATTTTGCAATATTTTGAACTCTTTGCTCGTCTTTGATGGATTCGGTTTGCTTAAGCGTCTCAAAAAGATTTGAGTCTACTAGAAAATAATAAAGAATTTGCCCTGCAGGCTCTTTCCTCGCTTTTTCAAGATGTCTTTTTGCCATTTCTCTAAAATTTTCAAGCTTTTCCTGCGTTTCAGGTTTTAAAAATCCTTGATCTGTAAATGAAAGCGCTTCAAATAAGCTGAGATTTCTTTTTTTCGCAAAATTCAGAAGATAATTGAGTTCTATATATGAAATTCCAAAAACTTCCATGGACAAAATTCTGAAAAGAGATACTGAATCAGAAAGATTAGTCAGGAAAGTAAGGTAGGCAATAAGATCCTTCACTTCTTCCTGCTGGAAGAGATATCCGGGACCAAGAAATTGATATGGAACTCTATGCCGAGATAGAGCCGTAGTTATTGCTTGCGCATGATTATTTGCGCGGACCAGAATAGCGATGTCTTTATAATCGTAAGTTTTATTTATTTTTTTTATGGTTTTTGCAATCTCATCTGCCTCGTCCTCCGAACGGTTTTTGTGAATAAGCTCTATTTCTGGTCCTTCTTTTTTTATATTACTTTTAAGTTTCTTATCTATGCCTTCGACGATCTCAAGTCTATTTGGATTGTTGTTTTGGATGAGCTGATATGATGCATCTAGGATTTTTTGAGTAGATCTATAGTTTTCATTTAACGTAACTATTTTTGCCTCAGGAAAGTTTTTCTTAAACTGAAGGACATTGGAGACGGCCGCGCCTCTAAATCTATAAATCGACTGGTCATCATCTGCCACTACGGTAATATTCTTATCATCTCCTGCAAGCATTATTGCTAGTTCATTTTGCGCATAGTTGGTATCCTGAAACTCATCAACCAATACAAATTTAAACTGTTCTTGATATTTCTTAAGAATATTTTTTCTAGTTCTGAATAAGCGCAATGTGTTTGAAATAAGATCTGAGAAGTCCATCATTGATTCTTTGATTTTCAATTCTTCGTAATTCTTGTAAGAATTTGCGAGTTCAATGTATTGTTTTTTTTCTTCAGGATTTTTTTGTTTTCCTGCCCATTCTATATATTCACTTGGATCTATGTCTTCATCTTTAAGTCTTGAAAAGTGCGTAAGAAGCGCGTCAAGAAATTTTGTCGGATTTCCAAGAGGCTTAAAAGCTTTAAGTCCCAAATCAAAAATATTACTGCGCATAAGAAGCACAGATTCGGATTCCGAAATCAGCTTGTATCCCGGATCAAGTCCA
Source organism: Patescibacteria group bacterium (assembly GCA_038058335.1). GTDB lineage: Bacteria > Patescibacteriota > Microgenomatia > Levybacterales > UBA12049 > JBBTVO01. The sequence continues at coordinate 5,817 of JBBUBI010000047.1, read as the reverse complement.
ATTGTATGAGCCTCGTTTCTCAACACTCTGTCGCAAAATGAGTGGAAAGTATGAATCCATAAATTTGTATAACCATAAGGAAGCAGAACGTCTATCCGTTCCTGCATTTCAAAAGAAGCTTTGTCAGTGAAAGTAAGCGCCAGAATGCTTGCCGGAGGGGTATCCTCGTCGACAATAAGATGCCTAATCTTCTCGGTGACAACTGTGGTTTTCCCCGTACCTGCTCCTGCAATGATAAGTAAAGGTCCCTTCTTGTGATTTACAGCTTCCAGCTGTCTGCTATTTAGTTTTTTTCCGTCCACTTCGTTACGAGTATTCTAACAATAAAAGATGTAGAAAAGAAGAAGGATGTATTCAATAATTATTTATCAATTTCTTTCACTGCGCTTTCTTCAAGATGTCCTGCTGACTGAATTTTGTTCCCAAGCTGTATAATTCCTGATGAGACATTTGAGAATTGCGAAGATGCATTATTCATGTGTTTTCCCAAAACTCCTACACTTTCCTGAACTTTATCGTAGTCAATCTGAAGAGCTCTTAAAAGCCTTAAGACTTGTCTTGATCTGTCTTCGATTTTTTTGCCTTCAAACGATAGAAGAATTGTTTGAAGATGTGCATATAAAGTATTTGGAGAAACAGGATATACCCTTTGTTTTCTGGCATAATCGGTTACTTCTGTGATGTTGGTTATTTCATTGAATACATTTTCACTTGGTATGTACATGAGAGCAAAATCCATAGTACCTTCATCTGGCAGGATATATTTCTTGGCAATCGCATCAACATGCTTCCTCACATCTCTTATAAATTCTTTTTGGAAATCCTCCCTTTCTTTTTTTGTTTCGGCTTTTACCATTTTCTGAAAATTTTCCATAGGGAATTTTGAATCAATCGGTAAAATTCCCGCATCAGTCTTAATAGCTGCATCAACCCGCTCACCTGTTTTGAATTGATATTGAAGATGAAAACTATTTTTGGGAAACATCTGAGAAATAAGATCTTTTAGTACTTGTTCGCCAATATTGCCCCGAAGCTTCGGGCTTTTCAGAAAATCCTGAAGATCCTGCATGCTTCTTCCAATTTCGCTCATTTGTCCAATTTCCTTGCTTACATTTCCTATCACTGAAGCTGCCTTATCAAGTCTGTCATTCAATTGTTTGGAATTTTCCTGTAAGGTCTTAACCATATTGGAAGAGTTTTGTGATAATGAATCATTAAGATTCTTATTAATCTGATCAAGGGAGGATTGCGTGGATTTAATCCATTCAATTAGAGTGTCGTTGTCCTGAGGTTTTTTAAGATCTGAAAACTTTTTGTTGAGAAAATAGAAAATTGCGGCAAGACCGAGGATTATTACAAAAATAATGGACAGTTCATTTTGCATGCATTTTATTTTACCACAAAACTGAAATATAGGAGCTTTTTAGGAGTTTACAAAACCAAGGCCAATTATGGAAAATAGTACTAAAATAAGTCCCGCCCAATTTTTTATAGATATCTTGTCTTTCAGAAAAATTAACGCAAGCAAAACTGTTATGACTGGTGCGCTTGCAGCAATAGGAGATGCAATCGAAGCGAGTGTGAAATTGAAAGAAAGAAAAAGAAACATTGTTGCAACAGCGATGGATAAACTTCCCAGTAGCGCAAATTTATAATCCTTATATTTATTGATAATTTCTGAAAATTGGTTTAGTTTTTGCTTATCAAATTGTAAATAAATAAAACTGACAAATAACTGCGCAAAAGCAACATAAAAAAGAAATGAGCCTACTGATGCCTTGTTTATGAAAAACTTTGTTAAAGTATCTGCTGCTCCTATACAAATTGCTGCAAAAACTGCCCATAAGATAAAATTTATCTTTTTTAATTCATTTTTATTGAACTTTTCGGGCAAAGAAACAATTATTGTTCCAAATATAGTTAGAGCTATAAATAGCAAAGCCATGGGAGCTGGTCGCTCTTTATTAAAAAGCATAGAAAAGACAATCGTATAAATGGAAAAGCTAGATAATATTGTGGCGGTTATGCTTAACTGTCCCTTTTCCAAAACGTAAATATATATTGCTTGCCCAAGGATCGCACTAAATACGCCTACAAAGATTCCTAGAACCCATTGATCAAATTGAACGCCAAGCAAAAATCCTATGGGAGCCCAAAGAATAACAGATAAAACAGCAAAAAGGAAGAATGATATAGAAGGCGAGAAGTCTTTAAAACTCTTTTTAAGGAATAGGTTTGATAAACCCAATAACAATGCTGTTAGAATTGCAAAAATTACTCCCATTAACTGGAGTATATCATATGAAATAGAGTTCGGGGTTGGTTCTCCTTCGCCGAGGCTTCGAAGGATAAATTTCAATAAAAGTATAGTTCAGGATTAGCAGATATCCTTCTCCAATCAACAGGTTTGTAATTATAGAAAGCTGCAGTGGCGATCATGGCGGCGTTGTCGGTGCAAAGAAATTTTTGAGGAACAAAAATTTCGGCTTTTAGTCTTTGGTCGTTAGCTTTTAGTCTAAATTGCTCTTGTAATTTTTGGTTTGAGGCGACGCCACCGCCGAGGAGAATTGATCTCACTTTATATTTCTGCGCAGCTTTTAAAGTTTTCTTTACAAGAACATCAATAATTGACTCCTGAACTGCATAGGAAATGTCAGATATTGTTTGATCGTCTATCCCTTTTAAGGATTTTATTTCACGAAAAACTGCTGCTTTAAGACCTGAGAAAGAAAAATCAAAATCTTTGGATCCAATCATAGGTCTTGGAAAGATATATTTCTTAGGATTTCCTTTCAACGCTGCTTTTTCAATCGAAGGTCCGCCGGGATAGAGTAGGTTCAGCAGTCTCCCAATCTTATCAAATGCTTCACCCGCTGCGTCATCGCGCGTTCCGCCAAGCCATTTTATTTTCTTATGGTCTTTAAGTAAAACCAAATCCGTATGACCGCCGGAGACCACTAAAGCAACTAAAGGAAATTCCGGTTGCTTGACTACGGCTTTCAGACTACCGACTACAGCTTTTTGTTTTACCGTAGACGGTAGACAGTAGTCCGTTAGCCAATTAGCGTATATGTGTCCGATGAGATGATTGACCGGAATAATTGGCTTTTTCCAAACATATGCTAATGTTCTTGCGGTTTCAACTCCTACGAGTAAAGAACCAATAAGCCCGGGGCCTACAGTAACGGCAATCGCATCAATTACAGATTCAGGTTTTTTACTTAAACTCTTCAGAGCTGATTCCAAAACAGGAATCATATATCTTACCTGCTCGCGTGCCGCCATGTCAGGAATTATACCGCCTGTTTTGGAATGAATAGACAGAGAGGATGCAATCTGATTTGAAATAATATTAACTTTATTTTCCGGAGGATTAATTTCTATTATTGCAACTCCGGTTTCGTCGCATGAGGTTTCTATTCCTAAGATAGTCATGTCAGATGTTGGAGACTGTAATTGAATCGCCTTCTTTTATATTATATTTTTGAGAAAGACCAGCATTAACTTCAATTACTGTATCAGCAGGTTTATTCGAGCTGTATACTTGAAGATCTTTATCATTTTTCGGCGGCTGTACGTTCTTGTGTATGGTGACTATTTTATCATCTCTCACGTAAATTATGTCTATTGGAAATTTCATTTCTTTCATCCAGAATGAATAGTAATCAGGTTTCTCAAATGAGAAAATCATGGCTCTTGAATCGTCGATCTTATCGTATTTTGAAAGACCAATCTGTTTGTCTTCATTTGTTTTTGTGAGATAAAGATTGAAAGTTCTATCTCCTATTTTGGCAACCGGAGATTTTTGAGAGCTTTGCCAAGCCCACAACCCGATTATTAGAATAATTATTATTGCTAAAACAATTAAAATCTTTTTCATTTTTTTGAAATTATATCATTTATTCTTGAGGTAGAACGATCTTCAATTCTTCCTATTACTGATACGAGCTTTGCTTTTATCATTTTCGCTTGTCTTTTCTTGTGTTCAATATCAGGGTCATTTTCTGTAGTCGTAATTACTTCAGGTCTTATAGCAAGCAACAGTTTATCATAATCATTATCGATTTCCATAACTGGTAGAAGAACTACATAATCTACGGATCTTAAGTCTGATAAAACCTCAGCTCTTTCTTTCTGAGTGTTTATAGGCCTGTTGGCACCTTTAAGCTTTGCTACATTTACGTCATTTTCAAGAAGAACAAAAAGTTTATTTCCTTGTTTTTTTGATTCCTTCAAAAAGCGTGTATGTCCTGAATGAAGAATATCAAAGCAACCGCCTGCAAGAACAACAACTCTACCTTCTTTTCGTAGTTTCTTACTTATGTCTATAGCTTTTTCTATCTTAACTATCATTTCTCAAAATTTCTAATTTTTAATTTCTAATTCCTAAACAAATCCCAATTTTCAAAAACCAAATTAGAAATTAGGTTAATTAGATTAATTAGGTCAATTTTATCCTTCCTTTGTCCCGTGAAGAAATACAGCCTGCCAAGGTCTATAATTTGAAGAAAAAGTTTCTGAAATTATTTCTTCTCCATTCCTCATGACCTTTCGAGTGAAATAAACTTTTGCGCCTGCTGCTGCAAAATCAACCTGCCTTACCTGTCCTTTTGAAAGAGTTGGGTCATCCTGATGAACATCTGGGAGTGCTGGAGACGTACTTGTAATTATTGGTTTGGTTAGAGCAACTTCTCTTCCATCTTTCGTACCATAGAGCTCAAATGCAAGACTTAAAGTATTAAGATCAATAACGGTTTGAATCAAAATATGATGTCCCGTGTCATTCTTGAATTTCAAGTCGACTGTCGGAGAGAATACAGTTGCATCGATGCCCGGAAGAGAATCTTGTTCATAGTAGCCAACTCTGTAGGCATGAGCCCGCCTTTCGACTATCGGAAGTCCGGCGTCCAGAAGTGCTCTGAAAAGCGTTGTGGAGACCTGACAGACTCCTCCTCCATCTCCCAGAACTGTTCTTCCGCCTTGAATGATATAAGCTTGTTTGTATCCGGTAAAGGCTGAAATATCACCAAGCGCGTTGTTGAAAGAAAATACTTCATCAGGAGCAATGAGAACTCCGTTCATTCTCGCTGCTGCCAGATTTACATTATGAATTCTTCCCGGAATAGAATGCTGAAACAGTGAGGTGCCTCGACCGATAAGCTCTCTGATCCCCATATCATTTGCTTTCTCAGTAGTAATTTCTGGCTCGGTTATTTTTATCGGAATTTCTATTGTTACGGTTTGACTTATGCCTGAGAAGACAATATTGTCTGTTTTTGCGGATAATTTTTTCGTGAGTCCGTCAATATCTGCATCCTGTCCATTCTTGGATGGCTTGAATTCAATAACTCTTCCATTTTGGAAATTAAAAAGAGAATCCACGGGAACTACGTACATTTTTTTAATCAGAGGATCAAGTATTTGCATAAGTTTTTCACTTGAATATCCATATGCTGGTGGAAGGTTAATGGATTTTGTATATGCCTGAAGAATGATACTTGCGTTTGAAAATAGATTATTTGATCTTCCAAGATCATAGGCTTGAGTAGCGAGAAGATTATAGTCATATCCCATATCTACTTCCTTTGCTGATACGGTAGCAATTTCCGTCTCATTTACAAAAACAAGATTTGTATCTTGGATGAGTTCATTTCTTTTCTTGAAATAATTTCTAACATCCTCCTTGTTTTGCCCGCTGAATTCAACTCCATTTACCATTATTCCGGGATATATCTTGTCTTGATTTATCTTTTGAAAAACTACTACGGAGAAGCTAGTTAGGAGAAAAATTCCAAGAAGTGCTCCCACTGAAAACCA
>JBBUBI010000046.1:0-9097 GCA_038058335.1 Patescibacteria group bacterium | reverse complement strand
AAAGTGATTATTTAAGCTCCGATGTAATCACTAACCCAGGATCATTTCTAAAAGAAGGGGTCGAAGTCTTAGTGCCTCAAGATAAATTTATCGTGATGGGTGATAACAGAAATTACAGCTCTGACTCCAGAGAATGGGGATTTATAACAAAAAAGGACTTGATCGGTAAGTCCTTCTTCGTTTACTGGCCACCTGATAAAATTGGCTTAATTAAAAGTCCCTAAGACTGTTGCTGTAGCTCGAATGAAGGTGGTTCTTCCCCAACTAATTTTTTGTAAATTTCTTTAATTTTTTGAGTCGTTTCCTCAACATCTCCTTTAATCTCAATTGAAAATCTAGCCAAGCCTCTTGACTGATAAATAGCAACTTTTGATAGATCAAGCATCTGCTCGGTTTTCTTCGCCATCTCATCAAGCTCAGGCACCCACAAACGATCCTGCTTACTTCTTGGCTCTTTTTTCTCAACTTCAGATTTGGTTCTGCGTGCCATGTCTTCTGTTTGCCTTACAGTGCTATTTTCCTTTAGAATTTTCTTGAATAGATCAAGCATAAGACGCTGGTCTCCAATAGAAACTAAAGGACGAACATGACCCTCAGAAATAACTCCGGCAACCAAAGCATCTTTTATAGCATCCGGAAGACTCAAAAGCCTCATCGTATTTGAGACTGCAGGGGCACTTTTTCCAACTCTTTTGGCAACCTCATTTGTACCAAGCCCGAATTCATCAATTAGTCTTTTGTATGCAAGGGCTTTTTCGATTGGATTAAGATCCTCTCTTTGTACGTTTTCAACAATAGACATCTCAAGCATTTCCCTAGGAGTTGCTTCTTTTATAACTACAGGAACTTTAGAAAGACCCAGTATTCTAGCTGCTCGCCATCTTCTCTCCCCTGCTATCAATTGATAGCCTGCGGGGGTATTTGCTACTACTAGAGGCTCGAGTATTCCCTGCTCTCTAATTGACTCAACTAATTCATTTAATGAATCCGGAGATATAACGCCACGCGGCTGAAGGGGATTTGCCTGAAGAAGTGTTATGTCAAGTTCGTAAATTTTCTTGCCCTGATCATCCATATTAGACGCTTTTAACAAGCTCTACAATTCTCTTTCCTCTTGCGGTTTTAAAAGAAACCACGCCATTTTCTACTGCAAATATTGTGTAATCTTTTCCCATAGAGAGTCCATTACCGGGAAAAAACTTAGTACCCTTTTGTCTCACAATAATATTACCAGGCTTAACTTTCCCTCCTGCATAAATCTTAATACCCAATCTTTTTGCAATTGAGTCTCTGTTTCCCTTTACCGCTCCTTGTGCTTTTGTATGTGCCATATTAAGCTAATTTCATTTTATTGCCCGCCACTCCTTAAGTCAATACTTAAGTTACTTAGGGCTTTTTTTGACGTTAGTTTTCTTTATTTTACTTACTGGAGAAACTTTTACCACTTTCTCTTCTTTTCCGGAAATAATATCTTTTATCTCAAGCCTGCTCATATGAGCTCTGAAGCCCATTACCCTTCTATACCTTACCTTAGACTTAAACTTAGAAACTCTAATTTTTTCTCCTTTGAAATCATCAATAATAGTAGCCTTAACCTTGACATCTGGCAGATTAGGTTTTCCCAATCTTACCTGCCCGTCATTGGAAAACAGGAGAACTTCGTCGAGAATTATTTCCTTACCCTTCTCATCAAGTCTATCAACTTCCAAAACTGTACCTTTTGAGACTTTATATTGTTTTCCGCCGGTTTTTACAATTGCGTATTCCATAGCTTTAGATTATACCAAACCTATTATCTTATCTCAAGCGTCTCTTTCTTTGATAAGCCCTTATTCATCGAAGTAAGAAGCCCTAGTATGATGAAACAGGACAGAAGAGAACTACCTCCATAAGAAACAAACGGCAAGGTTACGCCTACAATCGGAACAATCCCAATATTCATTCCGGAATTTATAAAAAACTGCACGGACAGAAGGTAAAAAGTGCATATCGCAAATATTTTGACAAATACATCCTTCGTCTTCCTTGATATCACAAAAATTCTATAAAGAAGAAAAGAAAACGTAACGATAATTAATAATGTTCCCAAAAATCCAAGCTCTTCAGAAAGCGTTGCGAAAATAAAATCAGTATGTCTCTCGGGAAGAAACCGCAATATAGATTGGGTTCCCTGACCATATCCTTTACCAAATATTGCACCTGAGCCCACAGCAATTATTGACTGGACTGCATTATACGAAGTGCCCAAGGGATCAGAGCCAGGCTGAATAAAAGTCAAAATTCTTTGCTTCTGATATTCTTTAAGGAAATTCCATAGGATTGGTAATGATAAACCTGCTATGAAAAGCAGGCCAACAAAGTATTTAAGTGAAAATCCGAATGTAAAAAGGACTAGAAGCACAGCGATAAGATAAATAAGTGCATTTCCCAAATCAGGCTGAAGGAAAATCAGAAGAAAAATTGGAATTGTCAGAATAAGTATTGAAGAAAAATTCTTAAACGAGTATATTTGCCTCTGCATTAGAAATGACGATAGGCTTAACGCTAGGAAGGGCTTTAGTATTTCCGAGATTTGAATCCTAAATCCAAAAAACTCTACCCATCGGACAGAACCTCTGCTTTCTATTCCGATCAAAAGAAGAATCCCAAGCAGGATAATAGAAGTAATATAAATAGGAATCATAAGCGTCTTCATGCTCTGGTAATTAATTTGGGAAAAGATTAAATAAGCAATCAGGGATATTACCAAGAAAACAATTTGGGATTTAAATAAATCCGTACTAAGCGATAAAATACCCGATAGCCCAAAAAACGCCAAGATTAAGGCAGGGAGAAGAAGTCCGAAGTCAATTCTAAAAAGTGATTTACCCATTAAGCTTGAGCTTAAATTCTGTGCCTTTTGTAAGGTGAGCGACAAATCCGCGCTTTTTTATATATTCTTCAAATTCTTTTGGCCATTCAGGTAATTCTACGTCTACTTTTTCATCAATCTTTGTGCCTAATCTTTTCCTTTCCTCCTGAATCTTTCGTGCAATATCACGAGCCTCTCCTTCTCTTTGTAATTCCTGCGTAATTTCAGTATCAAGATCTATCTGCAACTTTCCGCGTCCTTCTTGAATATCTATATTTTTAATATTTGTTTCAGCTTTTATGATCTCTAGTATTTCATTTTTAATATTAATCTTTGAATTTTTAATTTTGACTTTTCCCAAAGGCTGTCTTACTTTTACTCCTGCTTCTTTTCTCTTCGAATGAATCCCTTCAACTATCTGGCGAGCAAGATTCATTTCATCCTCAAGAGAACTATTTATTAATACCTCCTCGGACTTAGGGAAATCTTGAAGATGGACAGATTCTTCATCGGTCAAATTTCGATAAATTTCCTCTGAAATAAATGGCGCTATCGGAGCCAAAAGCATTGAAAGAACTATTAATACTGTGTAGCTCGTATTATAAAAAGCTTCCTTGTCTTCTGTATTCTCAGATCCAGATCCTGCCCTATCCCTACTTCTTCTTATATACCATGTCGAGAGATCATTTATGAAATTATTTATTTTTGAAATTGCCAAAACCGTATCATATTTATCGAGAGATTCGGTGACATCTTTGATAAGTCGGTTCAAAAACGATAAGATCCATTTATCCAAAACGTTATTTGATACAAATTTGTCATTTCCATCATACTTCCATTTATCAAGCAGAGCATACGAAACAAAAAAATTATAAATATTCCAAAGCACAAGCATCATTCCCTTCACTTGATTCCTGTACTGCTCCTCTGAAATCACAATGTCTTCTCCGTGCATAACCGGACTTCCCATAAGGTATAGCCTCAAAGCATCTCCTCCATAAGTCTTGATAAGCTCCTTTGGATCAGGATAGTTTCCGTAATTTTTACTCATTTTCCTTCCGTCCGTACCGAGAATTACACCTTCTACCACCACATTCTTGAATGCTTTAGTTTCATACAAAGCTCCTCCTATAACATGAAGTACGTAAAACCATGCTCTTATCTGCCCTGTATATTCTGCTATAAAATCAGGCGGATAGAAATCGTCAAGCTTTTCGGCTTGTCCTGAGCCTGCTTGTCCTGAGTTTACCGAATGGGTCGAAGGATCAAATGGGAAATGCCTTTCGGCAAAAGACGCCGATCCTGCTTCTATCCAGCTATCAAGAACTTCCGAAACTCTTTTAACCTTTTTGCCGCATTTTTTGCAATCAACAAAAACTTCATCTATTTGGGGCTTATGAAGATCGGTAATCTTTTCTCCAGATGCATCCTCAAGCTCTTGAATTGACCCTGGGACGAATTTTTCTCCGCAATCACACTCCCATACAGGAACCGGTGATCCCCAGTATCTATTTCGCGAAATATTCCAATCAGGTGCGCTCTCAAGGCTTTTCAAAAACCGCCCTGTTTTGAAATGCTCAGGAAACCAATTTACGTCTTCATTCGTTTTCTTAAGCAGCGGTTTAAGCTTTTGAACATCAACATACCAAGCCGTGATAGGTGAATAATAAAGCCTTGTATGACATCTCCAGCAAAGAGCTACATTATGTTTTTCTTCTTTATCCGAATAGACCAATCCCCTATCCTTCAAGTCCTCATTTACTGCTTTATTCGCTTTCAAATAATACATCCCCCCAAACTCTGGAACGTCTGAAAAAATTGTTCCCTCATCATCCAGATGCATTTCTATATGCACGCCCTGTTCCTGCATAGCCTTGAGATCTTCTTCACCGTAGGCTGCAATCGTAACTACGCCTGTCCCCTCATCTGCCGTAACGAAATCTCCTCCAATTATTTCAAATAATTTTCCTTTTGCTTTTTTTCTATAATAATCGTAATGCGGTTCAAATTTTTTACCGATCAACTCGGTTCCTTTTAATTCCTTTATAATCTTATATTCACCTTCAAGCATATCAAGCCTTGATTTTGTCAGAATATATTGCTCATCATTCTGGGAAACTTTTACATAAGAAAGCTTAGGATTTACTGCTAAAGCTGTTGTTACGATTTTATTCCAGGGAGTTGTTGACCATGCAAGAATATATGTATTTTCTTCTCCCTCAAGCTTATATTTATATATCGTGGCAGGATCTGACATCTCCCTATAATTATCAGCATCCATTGCTACTTCGAAATTTGAAATAGGAGTTGCACAATGAGGACAGTATTGAGTAACTATAAGGCCTTTATAGATAAACCCTTTTTCATACATATTCTTGAAAACCCACATAACAGACTCCATGTAATCAAGACTCCATGTTTTGTAAGCGTTTTTGAAATCTGACCAACGGCCGATATGATCTACATACCATTCCCACTCTTCCGATACTTCGTTAACATATTTTTTACATTCCTCGATAAACTTTCCTACTCCGATTTTCTCCTCGATATCCTTCTTACGCACAACACCAAGCTTTCCCTCCACCTTATTTTCAATTGGCAATCCATGACCATCCCAGCCCCATACGCGCCGCACGCGATAACCTTTCATTGTCCAGTATCTTCCGAATAGATCCTTCGGAATGCTTGAAAGAAGAGATCCATAATGAGGAACTCCTGTTACGAATGGAGGACCATCAAGAAAAGTCCAGCGCTTATCAGCGGGTCTTGACTCGACTGATTTTTCAAATATTTTATTTTTTTTCCAATACTTAAGAATTTCTTCCTCTAGATTTGGAAAATTAACTTTAGGGTCTACAGGCTTGAACATAAACTTAATTCTATCTCATACGAAGCTAAAGTTCAAGAATGCTAATTAATTTTTAGTCTTTATATCCCTTCAAATTTATTATAATCGGAATTCGTAAATCTCTTTTCCGTTGACCGAAAAGAACTATTAAATTATAATTTTAAATGTGTTGAGGCAAAAAACACTTCTTACAATTATATTCTTAGGCCTATGCATCAGGCTTTATACTCTTTTTAATAGCTTAGATAATCCAAACTTTTCAATTTTGCAGGATGATTATATTGGATATTCATTGGCTTTTAAGGAAGGCTTACTTAACGCTCCAGATTTCATAGACTCAAGATTTTTCCCATGGTATCCACTACTTATGCTCGGGCTTTCATCTCTTTTTTCCTTACCTCTTCTTTTTTCAGGGGTTTTAATAAGTTTTTTTTCTTCCATTCTCTCTGTATTTTTATTTTGGAATATTACCAAAAACAAACTATCAGCTCTGTTATTTTCACTTTTCCCTCCTGTGTGGTTTGTATCTTCGATAAAAATCGCTACTGAACCCTTAACTGTTCTCATGCTTCTTTCTTCATTATATTTATTTATGAAGAAAAGATTTTTTCTAGCTGGATTAATATTGGGTATTAGCACAGGGGTTCGGCTAATTTCGGTATGCCTTATCGCATCTTTCATAATCCTAAGCTTCAGATCCGTCAAGAACAAGCTTTTGCCGCTTATCTTAGGATTCTTGTCAACTTTATCAATTCTAATAATTTACAACAAAATAATTTTTGACAATATTTTTCATCAAATTTTAATTTACCCGAAGATTGGAGGCGCATCTGGCAGCTCCATTGGGCTGTTCCAGCTGATTCAGGATATACCCAGATCATTAGATTGGCATCAGTATAGAATTTTCCTCTCCGGATCTTTCTATATTATTATTTTTATTTTGGCAATTTTAATTCTACTTAAATATAAAAATAAAAAATACATTTTTAAAATTTCATTCTATTGGTTGATATTTTCTTTAGCATTTATACTCATATATGGACCGTCCCCGCTTCTTGAAGAATTTGGAAGATTTTCAATTCCAGTTATGCCGGGAATAATTATAGGACTTACAGTACCCATTCTACTCTTTGAAAAGAAGAATGCCAGCTAGAACTTATGTCAATCTTAATTAAATTATTTCCTTTAATATTGCTTCCAATAATAATGCTCATTTTTCTTTTATCCGCTGCTTTGTCTGAATCACGCGTTTATGACGAAATAACTCATGTAAATGCCGGCTACGAATTTGTTGTTCACCATGATTTTAGATTTGATCCTTTCAATCCTCCTTTTGCAAGAGAACTAATTGCATTACCAGCGATATTAAATAAGAACGCTGTCTTCAGCGATCTCACTTTGTTTTGGCCACGTTTTGTAGTTATTACATTTACTCTGGGCTTGGGATTTTTAGTTTATCTTTTTTCCAAAAAATTGTATGGTAAATCAGGAGCATTATTAGCTTTATTTCTTTTTATACTTGAACCAAATATTCTTGCAAATGGGCATTATGCGCAATCAGATATAATTTTTACTTTTTTCTACATTTTGACGATTTACACATATTACGAATGGCAGAACAGCTTTACTCCTAGAAAGATTATAGTTTTTGGCATACTCATAGGTCTCCTTTTGTCAACGAAAACAACCGCTCTGCTTTTTTTATTTTTTCCCCTTACTATTCTACTCATCAAGAAATATCACTTTAAAAACCTGCTAAATATTACTTCTATCAAACATAAACTTTTATTCGCATTGTTGTTTTTTGTATCTTGCTCATTGTCCCTCTGGGGAACATATTTTTTTAAATTTGAACCGCTACCTGGAAATAGATTTGATGCTAACCGCCCTGCTATAAAAATCGCACAGTATGATAATCTTGTCAAATTTGCTCTTAATCAGCCTTTTCCTCTGGGAAGCTACATTAGCTCAATTAAACAACAATTTGTTTATAACTATTCCGGACTTTACAGAAGAGACTCAATGATTATGGGAAATATTTCCCATAACGGGCACTCAGGCTACTACTTTATTCCACTCATCTTCATAAAAACTCCATTTCCTCTTCTTATTCTTTTTTTCACTACTCTATTTATTTTTAGAAAAAGAGTGGTAAGCGATTCAATCCTACTTATTCCTATAATCTCTATAATTATTTTGGTGATTGCGACAAATGCCACGATTGTTTATAGATATATTCTTCCTGTAATTCCTTTAATAATTATTTATTCAAGCCAGACTGTCTTACTAAAAACTAAACATAACTATTTTAAAGTCATTGCACTTTCTGTGGTCATCGCCTGGTATATGATAGAAAGCATTTCTTCTTTTCCTCATTTTATTTCCTATATTAATTTAACTTTAGGCGGATATAAAAAGGGGTATTCGTATGTTTTTGACTCGAATTATGACTGGGGGCAAGGTCTTATTAAATTAAAACAATATCAAGATAATAATCCGAAACAAAAATTACAACTTGCTTATTTTGGTGACACATCGCCATCCGCATATGGGATATCTTACGAAAGACTAAGAAATTATCATAGCTCTACAGATGGCAAGCCGCACCATGAACTTAAGATTAGCAAAAACACAACTGTAGCCATTAGTGGTACATGTTGGTATCTGTGTGGATATTATGATAATCCAAAATTAAAAAATAAAAGACCCACAGAGATAATTGGCGGATCAATTCTAATATTCAAATTTTGATTTGGGGTTTATTTTTTCCAGAAAGCCAAGATTTCATCTTCTAGATTTGGGAAATTAACTTTAGGATCTACAGGCTTGAACATAAACTTAATTCTATCTCAAACTAAGCTCAGTATCAAGAAAGAGTGTGATACAATACCAACATGGCAGGAATAGTTCTTTCTTTATTAATTTTACTTGCATCCCCCTCAATCGCCTTCGCAGAAAGTACAGCAACTGTCAAAGTAAACACCAATGTTAATTCATCCTCAAGCAATCAAAATAGCGTGAAAACAGATATAAGAGTCGAAACCAACGGCAACGTGACTACATATTCATCGGACAAGGCTGGAAATATTGAAGTAAAAGCTGAGAATGATAAATCAGAAATCAAAGTCGATGGAAAAGTAGTCTCAGGAAATAATTCAAATACTGAATCTACACCATCAATTACCCCTAAGCCCACAGAAAAACCTGAAAAAAAAGCGGAAAATGAAGATAAAGGATTTTTTGAAATTCTAAAAGAAAAATTCAGCTTTCTGGGAGTGATTTTCTCAATCTTCGACTAAAATCTTTTGTAAAAATTGTCAATTTCTTTGTCTTAGGAATGCGGGCCGCCTTTGGCGAGTTTCGCTCTTAATTTCTTTGGCGTAAAAATGCGGGAATTT
>JBBUBI010000045.1:9059-11958 GCA_038058335.1 Patescibacteria group bacterium | reverse complement strand
GTGTTTGCCATAATAGCCTATAATTATATCAGCTTTTCTACATAAATCAAGCTTGAAAGAGTTTTTGCAATATTGTAAGATAGTAAGCATGTCACAAGCCGGAGATACATTTTTTACTCGTGTGGGCTGTATGGACGGTAGAGTTCAAGTACCTCTTAGGATTTATGGTCAGGAAAAAACAGGAGCAAAGTATCCGGATACCATAACTGAAGCTGGCAAGGTGGGGCTTTTGGCTCACGATCCATCTGAAGCATTATTAAAATCCCTAAGACACAAGCTCGATATTTCAATTGATAAGCATCATTCGCAGGGTATTATTGTGCATGGACATGAAGAGTGCGCAGGCAATCCGGTGGATGAAGCAACTCACAAGGAAGATGTACGAAAAAGCGTTGAAGTCATCAAGGAGATGATCGATAATAGAGTTCCTGTTTATGGTGTTTTTGTAAGAAGAGCAGAGCCTGAATGGGCAGTCGAAGAACTTAAATGATTGTAACTCCGATCAAGACCCATAAGATTACCTCAGAAGATAAGGATATCCTCAAGATTTTAGATAAATACATTAATAGTCTGGAAGATAAGTCTGTCGTTGCGGTTACGTCAAAGATAATTGCAATTTCAGAAGGACGAATAATAAAGATTGGCAGTATTTCAAAAGATGAACTTGTTATGAAAGAAGCTGATCTATATCTGCCAAGACACATGAGCAAATACGATTTCATGATAAGTATCAAAAACGGAATATTTACCGCATCTGGAGGCATAGATGAGTCCAATGGTGATGGATATTATGTAATGTGGCCTAAGAATCCTCAGGCGCCCGCGAACAAAATCCGCGAGCATCTTGCGAAAAAGTTTAACATTAAGAATATTGGAGTGATAATTACTGACAGCAAGACCACGCCGCTTCGCTGGGGGGTTACGGGAGTTGCGATCGCGCATAGCGGATTTGAGGCATTGAATAGCTATATAGGAAAGCCTGATATTTTTGGCCGGATAATGAAAGCAGAGAAGCTAAATGTCACGGATACTTTGGCCGGGACCGCTGTGGGAGTGATGGGCGAGGGAAATGAGCAAATTCCCCTTGCGGTTATCGAAGATGTGTCATTTGTGAAGTTTCAGCCTCGGAATCCGACTGAGGAAGAACTTAAGGATTTGAAAATCGATATCGAAGACGACCTCTATGCGCCTCTTATAACCTCAGTGCCGTGGAAAAAAGGCGAGAAGTCCTAGTTATTGAGTGATTGTTGGGGAAACAGATTGTGAGCTTGGTTGTAGCGCAGGAGTTGAAGGATTTGTAATTTGAAAGATAACGCTGCTTGCGGATTTGAGAATCGGCTTGTCAATTTCCAAAGAGGTCACAGAAGTTTTGGGTTCAAAATCGATAGATGTAGAGTCTCCAATAGTACCTATCTGGCGGAATGTGATCGTGGCGACTGTTCCGACTCCTGAGATATTATCAGCTCCCGGAGAAGCGGCAATTGCGTATGAAACACTACCACTCTGCTGATTTATTGTCTCGAAAAGTTCGATTGGTTCTTTGAGAAAGGTGCCCGGTTTTATGTCAACGTCTGTAATTTTGGTCGGGTCGAAAGAAAGTTCAATTTGTACTCCATTGACTTTGTTTTCTCCTGATGAGATCTCTACATTTGCTGAGAATGTAGAATCAGAACCTTCAACGGGACTACTGATCGTAAGAACTGATTGAGCATAGGATAACTCTACAGGTGCTCCTTCCTTTGGCACGGTTGGTTTCTTAAGGGGTGAAAATGCAATAAAAAGAAGCACAGCTGTGACTGCGAGTAATATGGCTATAAGTATAAGTGTTCGTTTGCTCATAATTTAGAATACTACAAATACTACAAATTTCAAATACTACAAATATTTAAATATTTTTTTATTGGTAGTATTGGTATTTATTGGTAATATTTATTTTAGTCTCCTTCTTTTACCTTGAGTTCTCTTCTGAATAAGTTGAAATCATCAAGTATATCTATAGCACCATCATCATTGAGATCGGCGCGTAGTCTATTTTCTGCAGTACATGCTCCGTTGCTCGTAGATAAGCAGGCTACGAGTATAGTGTAATCGTCTACGCTAAGCCTGTTGTCCATATTAATGTCTCCAGCTATCATATTTTCTATTGGAGCATTAAATGTTTGATTAGCCGAATCAAACCTCATCGAACCCCGAATTCTTCTTATAAGGTGCCCGTCGACTTTAACTTTCACAGTGTAGTTGGTGTCTACGGCAATATTATTCAGATCAAAAGCTCCTGTGTAAAGTTCGGATCCAGGAGAAGCTTGATAAGTAATGGTTCCGGTTTTTGTAGTAATTACAGTAGTTTCTTCATTGTTATAGACAGTAATTGTAATTGGTACGGTTGGATGAACAGGATTTCTGAATTGAGTTGACAATTCTGTTCTGTTTGTGCTGTCGCCTGCATTGCCTATGCCATCAAGACCAAGTGTAAGAGCAAGTCTTGTACCTGTTCCGACGGGATCAGTAACTCCGATTGGTGCTACACATTGTCCGCTGGTGCAAACAAGACCTGCATTGCAGTTCGGTAGTGCGGTGTTACATGATTGGTTTCCAAGAGTCGGAGTGCAGTTAGGGCTACCTGTAGTGAATCTACATTGCTGAGTAGCTGCGCCACTACATACATTCTGAGGATAAGCGCATGTACCGCATTCGGTTGGCGATGCATTACAGGGGAGCGGATCTGTAGGACTTGTAACAGTAGCAGTTGCTACGACAGTTGCACATGCTCCGGTTGATGTATTGCAAGTTTGACCAGTTGGACAGTCACAAGTATTGCAATTATTAACTATGGCTCCTCCGGTTGCTGGACAATACTGAGGTCTAGTTGTTTTACACGTGCTCGCAGCAGTACCATCAG
>JBBUBI010000045.1:0-8959 GCA_038058335.1 Patescibacteria group bacterium | reverse complement strand
GCTGGACAATACTGAGGTCTAGTTGTTTTACACGTGCTCGCAGCAGTACCATCAGTACAAGTGACAGGAGGAGTTGTAGTTAAAATAATTCCAAAATTTACAGTATTGCCAGTCACGCCATTTGCTAGGGAATCTATTGAAGAAGGAGATGCATTTACTCCTTGAGGAGTAGTCAGCTCGTACCCAGAAGGCAGAATAAGAGATACTGTAGTATAAGACGAAATCGTGTACACATTATTAAAAATATATGCTCCTGAAGAGTTAGTGGTTACGGTAGTACCGGGGACTCCAAAGGGAATTCTTACAGTAGCTCCTGAATATCCAATTTCGCCGGTTTCCTTAATGCCATTGCGAGCTATGCCTCCGCCACTCCCGTCGTCTATAAAAACGATTCCTTTAAGATGGGCAGGGACATTGGTTGTGCCAAAATCGATTGTCTGATCACAAGGAGGAAGTTTTATTGCAGAATAATTAATAATATATTGTCCATTTGATAAAGTCCTTTCATAAGGATAGGTTGTTTGCAGCGGAGCAGTCGGTTGTGTAGTAATTCTATATCCGGTTGGAGCTGTATACCTAAGCCGGTACCCATTGGTATTGGTGCTTACATTCGTAAATTGATACAGACCGTTTCCCGCACTTATATTGGCGCCTTGAGCAAGATTGGAGTTATTGTTCCACATAGTTAAAACCTGAGGCTGAGAAGTCAAAGTAAAGCCTTGCTCTCCGGAATCAAAAGTACCGTTTTCATTTGTGTCAGTGAAAACTCTTCCGTGTATAGTTCCATTTGTACAAGAACCACCTCCCGAGATTTTGCAGACTCCGTTATCGCATGTTTCCCCAGTTGCACATGAAGGGGTACACACGCCAGTTGCCGGGGGGGTAACAGTAGCAGTTGCGACAGGAGCAGAACCAGCGGCTTTCAAGGCAGTTACGTGATAAATCCATATATTTCCTCCGCTTGAATCATTGCAGTTTGTGATAGTCCATTGCATAAAATCTGAATATCCAGGAGTCCTTGCATAGCTTCCTGCGGCATCGTTTGAGAACCCATTCTGGTTATACGAGCCAGTTAAAGGGGTAGTATTGCTTCCTTGACCCCATGTTAGAATTTGATTGGGTCCCGCAGTATACTGACAAGGCCTTTGAATTCTATAGGATGTTACAGCATCAACCATTACATCTCCTTGGCCAACAGTAAGTCCTTGAGTTGTTGGGCGATAAACAAGATTTGGCGGAACTGAACCAGAGCCAAAATAAGACAGATATTGTCCAAAAGGATTTGTCTGATCAACATTTGAAAATGTCATTGCGCCCGCAACTATTGAACTTGGGCGAGATACATTGACGACTACTGCATTTCGGCCCTGAGGAGGATTTTTCAAATACCATAGCTCAAAAGCGAGAAGTCTATTGTCGGATGTTTTACTCCCAAGTTTTGTAAGCTGTCTCCCTCCATAAGTAATACTATTTACTGTAGGTGCTTGGGTCGTAATTGTATTGACTTTTATACTTACATTAACTAGTACAATTTGATTCGATCCTGGACTTACATTGTGTAACCATCCAGTTATAGAAGTAGCGTCAAAATTCGGGCTTCCAGCCTTGATTGATGAAGAATCACCAAACGTATACGAAACCGGAGTTATGGCGGCTTGTTGGCGGTATTCGGTGGAGCGCTGAACTGCGATAATTCCAGCTCCTAGACCAAGGACTAGTACCAATACTCCTGCAATTGCAGTGGTTCTATTTGAGAAGAGTCTGAAAAATTTGCCAAAGACATTCCAGGTGGGAGATTGATTTCTGGAATAGGAAACAGAATCGGATGCAGGTTTGGTTGGGGCGTTTTTATCTAAGTTGTCATCCATAGAGAAATGGGTATATTTTAAAGGTAAAATAATTGCAGTCTT
The DNA here is from genome assembly GCA_038058335.1 of Patescibacteria group bacterium. GTDB lineage: Bacteria > Patescibacteriota > Microgenomatia > Levybacterales > UBA12049 > JBBTVO01. Next base: position 7,049 of record JBBUBI010000045.1, on the reverse strand, counting down.
TTGTCAACCCCGACTATTTCGGGGTCAATAGCGAAGAAGAGAATTTCTCAGAGCAGACGTCTTTAATTTGAGTCAATTTTGACCTTTCCGAAGAATTTCATATCTTTTAACTTTTTATCACTTGTCATGAATGTATCACATTCTGATTCTGCAGCACTGTGAAGCTGTACGTTGTCTTCGAAATCATTCGTAGGACCGATGAGAGCCTTTTCAACAATTTTTACATCAAGAGCGATAATATTGAAGGATTCTAGCTTAACGTCTAGTTCGGGATCAGGGATTTTAGATTTAAATATATAAGTTAAAATATGAATTGAAAGAGAAGAAATGAATAAGTCTTGTCCCTGAAAATCTTCCAGCTGCCGGCCTGTTCTTTTCTTGACGATGTCGACGTAAATATTGGTGTCAAGAAATACCTTTGCCATATTTTTCCATAAGATGCTTGCGATAAATTCGCTCCCGTTCTTTGTAGGAAATCTTTGGTGCATTTTGTACTTTTGCTAGCTTTTTAAGCTCGAGAAACTTTTTGACATCAAATGATTTTACATTTGATTTGACAGGTGAAATTTCTCCGATAATTCTTGATCTGTGAACCAGAGAGAGCTTTTTACCCTGCTTTAATGAATTAACTAATTGGCTGGATTGAGTTCTCAAATCAGTCGTGCTTATGTAGTTCATGATTATTTAAATGTACACTTAAGTATGCATTTTGTCAACTCTGACTTTGTTGATTTGTAAGGCAAATTCCTAGATAAACTTAAATGCGCCGAGCATTAGGAGAATTGAGATGATGATGAAACCGCCGAAGACGATCAGGGAAAAAGAGTACGTCTTTTTTCTTGGGGAGTATTTTCTAGTTTTCTTTTTTGCCACTAGTTAAATATAGTCAGATTATTTTTTGCTTGTCAAGTAAAAATAATATTTTCCATTTATCATTTACCATTTTCCATTGAAATTTGGACAGTTAGTTTGTTATACTGCCAGTATGGTTTTGTCGGATAGGGATATAAAAAAAGCGATCAAGTCAAAGAAAATTGTGATAAAACCTGCTCCTGATTTCGCAACTCAGCTAGGTACATGTTCAATAGATCTGCGTCTCGGAGACACATTTAGGGTTTTTGATCATAGCAAGTATCCATACATAGACCCATCTGCGAAAAACTTCAGTAATCAAATTACCAAGAAAATTATTGTAAAAAATGGAGAGGGGTTTGTAATGCAGCCCGGAGACTTTGCTCTAGCGGTTACGCTTGAAAGAGTGAAAATTCCTACAAATATGATGGGAAGACTTGAGGGCAGATCATCACTCGGAAGGCTCGGAATTGTTGTTCACTCTACGGCTTCTATTTTTGATGCGGGCTGGGACGGAAATTGCGTGCTTGAGCTTGGAAATTTGGGAAGAATGGCGGTAAAGCTAACTCCTGGAATGAGGATTTGTGCGATGAGTTTTGAGCAGCTGACAAGCGAAGCGGAAACCCCGTATACGAAAAAGAGTAACGCGAAATACAAAGAGCAAAGAAATCCTGATGAGAGCAAAATCCATGAGGAGAAATAAAATTCTCTGCTTTCAGACTACAGACTACGGACTACAGACTACCGCTTCTTACTTGCTGTAGACAGTAGACGGTAGACCATAAGCTAATTATGAAATATCCTATTTCATTTGATATTGATTTCAGAAGAAACGAATTTCCTGGAAAATTTATAGTTCTTGAGGGGATTGAGGCGTCGGGCAAGACAACTCAGGTTAAAAAACTTGGTGAGAAATTTCCGGATGCAATTCTTACGAAAAACCCCACAGAAAGTCAGATAGGTAAATTAATTCGCAACGAAGTTTTAGGTGGGCATTCTAGTATTCCGCCGGTGGCTTATCAATATTTATTTGCTGCAGATAGAGAGATTCAGCAGGAAGAAATTATCGGATATTTAAAAGAAGGTAAAGCTGTAATTTCTGATCGATATTTTTGGTCGTCTGTGGCTTACGGAATTGCAGATCGAGAAGGTATGGATTATGAGGATTGGGAGAATGTGTCTCTCGTCGCTTTCAGCATTTTATCTATGTATCATCAATTTGTTCTTCCTGATCTGACAATATATCTTGATATATCGCTTGAAGAATCTCTCAGGAGAATGGAAGGGTCCGCAAAGCACACTGAAATTTATGACAATCCTGAAATGAATATAAAAATAAAAAAAGGATACAAGTGGCTTCTTGAAAAATTTCCGGAGGAGTTTAAAGTAGTTAACGCCGAGAGAGATGGGAATGAAATTAGCTCCGAGCTTACTGAAATTATCGGGCGTTTGAAATTAACCTAATTAATCTAATTGACCTAATTTCTAAAAAATAACCAAGTCCCAAATTAGGTAATTTTAAAGATTGGGATTTGATTAGGTAAATTAGTAATTAGAATAATTAGAAATTTATAGGATATGATATTGGGGCCAAAGTTACTTCTGGAATTAGTAAAAAAGAAAAAGCTTGTCGAGGGATTGTCCGAGCGGGAATTGACCAATCCCGAAGGGACGGGCTTTGATTTGCGCCTTGGAGAAGTTTACAAAATTTCGGGTGAAGCGCTTCTCGGAGAAACACACCGCAAGACCCCTGAAATAGAGTCGATTAAGGTTTATAATTCGAAAAAATCGAGCAGCATCAAAATAAAACCCGGAGATTTTTATCTTGTAAAAACTATTGAGAAAATAAATCTGCCAATAAATTTATCTGCAGTAATTTTGCCCCGCACGACGACCTTTCGTTCAGGATTGTTTATCAGGACAGGACCAATTCAACCGGGCTATCAAGGAGAACTGACGTTTGGTCTTAAAAATGAAGGGCCGGTGACTGTTGAGATAGAAATGGGAGCAAGGTTTGTCCACGTAATATTTCATGAGATAAAAGGAAGCGGAAGCCAGTATCGCGGGCAATGGCAAGGCGGACGAGTAACCACTCGGCGTAAAGAACGCCAAGTCTAATTTTCAATTTTCAATTCTTAATTTTCAATCAAATCTAAATGTTTTAAATTTAAACATTAAAAATTCAATAAAAATTTCAAATTATAAATTATAAATTATGAGCAAAGTGAATAGACACCCTGAGTATCAGTATTTGGATTTGGCAAAAGAAATTTTGCGTGACGGAATAAAGAAGATAGACCGCGGGACAAATATCGCCTTGTATAGCTTGTTTGGTCGTCAGACGAGATATGATTTGTCCGAAGGTTTTCCGCTTCTTACGACAAAAAAAGTTTATTGGAATGGAGTAATTCAAGAACTTTATTGGTTTTTCTCAGGGCAAACAAATATTAAATACTTGGTAGATAACAATGTTCATATTTGGGACGACTACCCGTATAAAATATTTAAAAATAAAAATTCGAAAATCAAAATGACCAAGGACGAGTTTATAGAAAAAATTAGAAATGATGCGAATTTTGCAAAAGCACATGGGGAGCTGCCGCGAATTTATGGGGAGATGTGGAGGAAGTGGCCGACGAGGAAAAAGGGTAAGACAATTGATCAGCTCGCATGGGTGATTAAAGAGCTTAAGGAAGATCCGGACGCAAAAAATGCGATAGTGACCTCATGGAATCCTGAGTATCTTTATACAATGGCGGAAAAGGAAGATGCGTCGAGGTTTCCCATTTGCCACAATATGTATCAGGTCTCTCGGCGCGGAAATAAATTGAGCCTTCAGCTTTATCAGAGAAGTTCGGATCTTTTCCTTGGAGTTCCTTTCAATATAGCAAGCTATGCGCTTCTTACAATAATTCTGGCTAAGATCTTAGGTCTTGAGCCGGGGGAATTTGTCCACACATTTGGAGATGTACATATTTACGAAAATCACGTCGAGCAAATGAAAGAACAACTGAAAAGAAAACCTCGTCCGTTTCCAAAGGTATCGATTAAGGGAAAATTAAATTCGATCAAGGATTTCACGCCGGAAAAAATTGTACTTGAAAATTACGATCCGTACCCGCCAATCAAAGCAGAACTTACAGTCGCTGGTGGCTACTACGAGAAATAGAATAATGATTCTAGAGTCATGAATTATGGAAAATGAAATAAAAAATTTTCTATTTTTGAAGGCAAGGATCCCGCTGTCGATAAAAGACGAGGTTACAGTGGCGGAGAATCTTAGGCTAGTTTCTTCTTATCATACTTTCTGTACCTCCGCGTTTTGTAAATTACTATAATTTGTATCATTTTTATATTGTAGTGATGTATTGATACATGGAAACAAGCTTGATAATCTATTAACATACTACTTATGTCAAAGCCAAGAGAAGAAATTCAAAATGAAGAGTATTTTAGAGAAATACATTTTCTGTATGAGATTGTAAATTCTTTAAAAAATACGGAAGAAATCAAAAAATTTCTAAAAGATATTCTAACAAAATCTGAGCTCCGGATGATAAAAAGAAGATGGCACATAGCAACTCTTTTGGTAAAAGGTTTGGATTTGAGAACTATTGCATCCAAAACAAAAACAAGCACTCAAACAGTCTCTAGGATAAAAAGAATAATCGAGGAAGGTGAAGGAGGAATTACGCTGGCATTAGAAAAGATGGGGAAACAAATAGATAAAGAAGGAAAGGATTTTTTGAAAAGTAAATCAATTGGTGGATCAAAATTCGTAAAAAATTGGTTTAAGTGATCTCGTAGTGATGTATTGATACATCGCTACAGATAGTCAATCATTAAAAAATAAATTATGAAATTATGGATGTAATTCCCAGTGTTGCGGTTTTAATTATCGAAGACAATAAAGTACTTCTAGTAAAACATGCCGAAAAAGCAGGGCATTTGACAGGTGCCTATGGACTACCGTCGGGAAGAATGAATGCCGGCGAAACAGAAAGAGAAGCAGCAGTCCGCGAACTATCAGAAGAGACAGGTTTAAAAACCAAGGATGAAGATTTAGCCGAGTTTAATGGAAATTATTATGTTGCAGAGATTGAAAGAAAAGATGGGGGGGAGATAAAGTTTGGATGGAGAGTTTTTCTTTGCAAAAATTATTCTGGAGAAATTAAAAATTCTGATGAAACGGTGCCAGAATGGATTGAGATCAATAACTTAGAGAATTACAATTTGCTGCCGAATATTAAAAATGTCGTTGTGGCGGGGATCAAGTTTTTAAAGTAAAATGAAAGAAATGATAAGTATAGTTGCGGCAATGGATGTGAGAAGGGGAATTGGAAAGAATAATGATCTCCTTTTTCGCCTTAAAGCAGATTTCGAAAGAATGAGGAGTCTTACCCGCGGCCATCCTTTGGTAATGGGGAGAAAAACTTTTGAATCTATCGGTAGGGTTTTGCCTGAAAGGACAAGTATCGTAGTGAGCAGGGATAAATCAAGAGTTGAGAGAGTGCCATTTTATGTGCCCGAAGTAAGAGTTGTTTCATCTTTGGCTGATGGAATTGAAGAGGCAAAAAAAAGTCCGGGAGCTGAGGAGATATTTATATTCGGCGGCGGCGAGATTTTCCGGGAAGCGCTTGAAGAAGAAGTGGTGGATAAGTTGTATCTGACAGAAGTTGAAGGTAATTTTGATGCTGATGTTTTCTTTCCTGATTATTCGCAGTTTGCAAAAGTACTAAGCGAGGAAAGTGGAGAAGAAAACGGTATTAAATATAAGTATATAGATTTAGAAAAATGAAGAATTTACAAAAGATAGATCCGGAAATTTATAAATTAATAAGAGAAGAGGAGAAGAGACAGGAGGAAGTTCTTGAAATGATACCGTCGGAAAATTATACATCGCAAGCTGTGATGGAAGCATTGGGAAGTGTTCTCACAAATAAATATTCAGAAGGCTATCCCAAGAAGCGGTATTATCAGGGAAATAATTTGATCGACGATGTTGAGATATTAGCCCAAGATAGAGCAAGAAAATTGTTCGGTGTTCCGCATGTAAATGTCCAGCCATATTCCGGATCTCCTGCTAATACTGCTATATATTTTGCGCTTCTGGAGCCATTGAAAGATAAAATAATGGGACTTACTCTTGCATTCGGTGGGCACCTCACACACGGATCTCCGGTATCGTTTTCAGGAAAATATTTTCCAATCGTTCCTTACGAGTTAAATGAAAAGGGACTTCTGGATTACGATAAAATAGAAAAAATAGCCACAAAAGAAAAGCCAAAGATAATTGTCTGTGGCGCGACGGCATATCCGCGGATTATAGATTTCAAGAAATTTGGAGAAATTGCAGATAAGGTCGGAGCATATCTTTTGGCGGATATATCCCATATTGCAGGATTGGTTGTCGGCGGAGCACATCCAAGTCCGGTGCGTTATGTAGATATTGTCATGACGACGACTCACAAGGCTCTTCGAGGCCCACGTGGTGCCATGATAATGGTTACAGAAAAAGGACTGAATAAAGACTCGGAATTGGCAGGTAAAATCGATAAGGCAGTCTTCCCAGGCTTACAGGGAGGACCCCATGATAATCAAACTGCGGCCATTGCGGTTGCCTTGAAAGAAGCAAGCGATTCAAGTTTCAAAACTTACTCAAAGCAGATAGTTAGAAATGCGAGGGTTTTGGCTGAGGAATTAATGAAATCGAGGTTCAACCTTGTAAGCGGAGGAACAGATAATCACTTGCTATTGATTGATTTGTCTAATAAAAAAGTAAATGGTGCACTTGCGGCATACGCTCTAGAGATTGCAGGAATCGTGTTGAATAAAAATGCAGTGCCAAATGACCCGATGCCTCCATTCTACCCATCGGGAATTCGTCTTGGCACACCGGCTCTGACGACCCGGGGAATGAAAGAAAAAGAAATGATAAAGATTGCTTCATGGATCCATGATGTGATTGATGAAATTTCAGGAGAAGTTTTACCAACAGAAAGAGTCGCAAGAACAGAATTTTGGAAAGAATTTAAAAAACGAATTTCAACGAACTCGAAACTGTTGGGAATTGTCAGTGAAATAAAAGAATTCACTTCCAACTTTCCTCTACCATAATAGTTGTTTGATTTCGCAGTGGAGAAATTTATACTTCTTAATTTAATTTATTTCTCGTCTTTACAGATTTTGGTGGTGAT
>JBBUBI010000044.1:0-6660 GCA_038058335.1 Patescibacteria group bacterium | reverse complement strand
TATTTGATTACTACCTTAAAAGACCCTAGGGGGCATTAGTTTCTAGAATTCAGGTCAAAGAGATGGGAAAATTAAACCACGCCCTACAATAACACTATTGAGAGGTCAAGGAGAGTTTTAGATTTTCGGGGTCAAAAGCATTTATGTTCTTTGTCGCATCCAAAATCTCTATCCCCAAAATATTACCTTTCTTGTCCTCATCCACCAAAATCGCATCGGAAATCTTACGACTAGCATCGTATTTTCCTTTTGCTAATTCTATATATACCGCGTCTACTTTTTTATCGTATTTAAATTTCATATTATTCCTTGCTTATATAACCTGTAATTATTGTTATTTTCGATCCCTCAGTTTTTGTAACGATCTCAATCAGTTTACCACGAACAATCCGGCTGCGCAACTTTCTATTTCCGAAGCTTGAGGCTATTTTATCTGGATTGAGAACAATTTCTCTAGCTAGTTTTTGGGGAATACTTCGTCTTCTTAATTGTCTTTTCGCATGATCTGAGAATACAACCGGCATTAGGAAATTATACCACGCAGAAGAATTACAGCTAGAGTTGATCGGCTTTTATTCTCTGCAGAGCAAACTCAGCGACTTCCTTTATGAGCCTTAGTCTGTTTACTTCTCCGTTTTCTTCGTCATCTCTCTTTGTCTTTCTTCTCGTTAATTTTATTCTTTCGTCCCATTCATCCGTACCTACTATAATTTCCGTACGTCCAGTTTTGAGATATGCAAAAGTTACCTTCACAAACCCAAAAGAAACAAAAAGCTTATACACAGGAAAAAAATTGGAATATAACGTTAATGAAGTTGTTTCATTTATAAATGACGAGAAAGCCCTATGAACACTTGGCATCTGTTCGGTCCAATTAGCTCCCAACCTGTCAAATTTTAGCTCTTTTCTTGATTTTGGGTTTGAAAAAAGCTGCGGAATCATTGTATCTATTTCCCCATGCAATCGTTCTTTCTCATCCAAACCTGTATTCACCTCTTGAGTCGTAGCTTGAAGCAGACCAAGTGTAGTCTTACAAGTCTTTTCCAGAGAATCCAGAATCGGAACATTTGGAGCATCTTGAGAGAACCTTCTTCGAATATACCGCGCTCCACTAAAACCATCCTCAATTCCGACAACTAAATTAACTCCATCTCTTTCGTGTCTTATTTTCCACTCAAAAAGCTCTGCTCTGGAAGTCTGGGCAAAAGCTCTTTCCGGATTATGCTCTGTTTCTTTGGCAAGCCAAAACATTATCACACCGTTTACACCAGCTTTTCTTAAATGATGCGTTTCCCAATCGACCTGCGCATTATAGTCTTTATATTTAACAAACTTTGGTCTTCTTGGTGATGCAACTATTATGTCAGGATCAAGCTCGTTAAAAATTTGCGTAGCGGGCTTTTGCCAATCCGAAGTTCCTTGAATTGGACCAGCCAAAAAAATTATTGGCCTATCTGTTTCCGCATATTCAGGCGGAACATATAACCTTTTTTCGCTCATAGATTGGAATTATACCAAAAATAAGCAATTCATGGCAAAAGAAGTACGAGCGCTGATTGGGGCGGAAAATCAAGCAGGAGACGGTTTAATCTTTATTATCTTTACTTTTATTCTCTCCGCTTTTGTCTTGATTTTTATCTTCCTCATCCTGATTTGACCCTCTGCTTGATTCCGCACCTTTCACATCCCCACTCTTATTTTCATTATTATCTTCGTGTGACTCATTAATTTTATTCTCAGTCTGGTTAATTACATTTTCAATTTCTTTTTTATCCTCATCTTCTGAATTATCTCTGGCATCCTCAAGATTTTTCTTGGACTCTTCTATTTTAATTGGATCTACAACTTTATTTTCCTCAAGATCATTTTCATATCTATCAATAGTTTTATTTAGTTCTTTGGAATTTTTCTTCTCTCCCGTTAAAGTTTTTATCTCCTCGCTTCTTCTTTTGATAATTTCATTATTAAAAGAAGGGTTTACGGTTTTTATAACATTCTCAGATAAAATCTTGACTGGATACAGAGCTTGACCGGGAAGACTCGCTTGAGCACTTACAGTTCCTGTAATAAGTACTATTAATAAAAGAGCGAGGAATAATACCGGCATGAATAATCTTCTGGAAGTAGATACGTTAGTTGAGGCAATTGCTGCTCCTTCAAGCTTTCTAAGAAATGATTTCTTAAATTCATACGAGCGCTTTACATCAGATAACCTTGTTATATTGTTTTTAAGCTCAGTCAAGTCTCTCAGCTCTTCACCTGAAGTCCCTTGCTCCATTAACTCTTGTTCAAATTGTTTTTCAAATTCATTCATTTTTTATTATCTCCTTTAATTTCTTAAGCGCTCTATATTGCAGGACTCTGACATTCCCTTCGGCGATTCCCATAATCTCTCCTACTTCTCTTGCCGGCAAATCATCTATAAATCTAAGCACTACTACTTCTTTTAAGTTATCAGGTAGTTCGCCGATTGCTTCATGTAGCTCTTTGATATCATTGTTTTTCGAAATTTCCTCTATGAGATTTTCGTCGTATGAGGGTTCAATGCTCTGCTCTATCGACGTTTCAAGAGATACTTCTTTTTTATTTTTATTTTTTCTCCAGTGATCTATCAGAATGTTTTTTGCAGTTCTAAATAGAAATGCCTGGGAAAAATCCGGCTTAAATCTCTTCCAGTTCTTCCAAAGTCTTGTAAAAACCTCACCTGTAAAATCTTCCGCTAGATAAGGATCCCGCAACTGCCAGTATATGTATTTATAAATTTTGTCTGAAAACTCTAAATACAATTCTTCAAAGTCCTTATCATACATTTGGATATTCTAGCACAATATGTAACGAAATTAATTTGCTTTCGTTATATCTTTCATAGCATGAAAAAATCCGCAATAATTTTCCTAACTTCACTTATAGTACTTATTCTTGCAGGAACCAGCTTAACCTTCGCTGACGAAAACGGAAGAGGAAATGAAAAAAAGAATGAGAATGGAGCGCAAGTAACGACAGAAGGGGAATTTAAAATAGTCGAGAATAATAATAGAATAATAATAAAGATAAAAGCGGAGAATGACAAAGACGATCATGGTAAGGACGACGAAGATCATGATGATCATGATGATAACAAGAATGAACATGGAAGAGATCATGATGAAGACGATGATGATGAGGATGATACAGCAGTCTCACCGACCCCAACTCCAGTGACTACAATTACACCATCTGTGACTCCTACTGAAACACCAACCGTAACGCCATCAATTACCCCAACCGAAAATCCGACTATAACTCCTACTGTCGCTCCGACAGGAACACAACAGCAGGTATCTATTGATGCAAAAATAAGAGGAACTTTTTCATCAGTAGATGAATTTATGAAATTTATTGAAAATATATTAAACTCACTTAAAAGCGCTCTGTTATAGGCAGGATTGCAATTGAAAGACCCATTTGAGTAAAATCAAATGAGTCTTTTTCCCAAAAAAACTACTCCTATAGCTCACCTACTGAAACAAAAAATTTGATTTCATAAACAAAAGGTATATAATCACTGTAAATCATGGCAGGAGAAAAATTAACTGGATTTGAAGGACGTGACCCTGCATCGCTTACACCTGCAGAAATGCTTATTCTCGGTGTTGCTTCTATTCAGACATCTTTAGACGGAGATAATTCAGGAATAGAATCCTCGCAAATTGCAATACTAAACAGTTCCGGCGTTGATCTTACTATCCAAGCTCTCAGGAAAATTAGAACGGATCCTCAATATTCCGAAGAAGAGAAGTTAAGAATGGCACGAATTTCTTTGGGACAAATAGATTGGGAAAAAACTGAAGATACTCCAGAAATTGCCCGCCTGCGTGCAGAATCCATATTAACTCTTACTTCAGGATTAAAGTCAAGAATAGGAGAAAGAATGGACGAATTGCGACAGGGAATTATTGATGGATATTATTTATTAAGTGCGCAATTGATATTGGGAAAAAAGAAGAAAAAGCTCCCCCCTGTTAATCAAGTCCGATTTATTCAAAATGCCATCGTACTTGATGACGATGGCCGAAGATCTGTTGCTCTTGCATGGGCGAGCAAAATGATACCGGAAATTGATGATGAACAATTTTCTCAAATAGTAGAGTATTTTGGAAAAGAAAGAAAAGATCCTGAAGCTGCAATAGAATTGGGAGTATCCAAGCTTAAGTGGCTCAACAAAACTACTCCTTAGCCCCACAATCCACGTAGTAATCTACGCATCCAAAATAAGCAAGGAAATTTATGCGCTGGTTGGGGTGGAAAATCAAGTTCTTCTCCAAAATTCTTTCAATTTTGGTATAATTCGCTCCATGACTGAACGAGCCAAGCTCAGAGTGACTTACGGAAAAAGAATTAGGCATCAAGATACGCCTTATTCAATATCTGTTGACTCTGAAGGAATAGTTGGATTGCTAACAAATGAAAGTGTTTCCAAAGAAGATATTTCAAGATTAAAAATCCGTATTAATTCAAATCTACAGGAAGATGCAGGGGGAATTGAATACGATGATCCCAATAATATTGAAATTTCTGTTGATGCTGAGGAACCATGGAGTCAATTTGATGGAGCCCTAACGGAAGCAAGAGATATACAGAGAGGTAAAAAAGTTAAACCCAGATCGATCCAGAAATTATTGTATACGAAAAAGTTACCAGCTTATTTAAAAGCTGCTCCGAAAGAGCGAGGATACAAAACAGCAAGCAAGCTAATCAGCAACGGAGCATCTAGGGAGCTCAACGGAACTCTCATTCATGAATTGCGACACGCGGTGCACCTTTTTACGGGAAAATATCGATTTTGGTATAGCAATCTAGGGGCCTCGATTGTAGACTTTCTGGATTTCGCAAGATACGTCATAGACCCAAGCGAAAGAGAAGCATCAAAATTTGAAAGAGAGAAAAGAAACGACCCTGAACTAAGAGATTTAATTAGAATATATCCGAAATAAGAAACGTTGGGGTGGAAAATCAAGGAAAGATTAATTATATGCACTTTGTCTATGTATAATTTTGTGAATCTCGACCAATTTCTTCTTTTTATTTATTTCATAAATAATTCTATATGGCCAAACACGTAAGGACCAAAAATTACCTAACTCGCCTCCTAATTTTTTACCTGAATATGGATTTTGAGAAATAAACTCGAGTTTTTTCTCAATTTTTGATATAGCAAATTTTGGAAGTCTTTTGTAGTCTCTCTTGGCTTTTTCCGATAGAGCAACTTCCATTAAGATTATTGTCTCAGCTTTCTAAGGTCTTTGAGAAGAACAAATTTTCCCTCTTTAAACTGCTTTCGGCTTTCTTCAAGATCTTTCTTGATATTTGGTATTGCGAGAATTTCTGCAGTCTCTTCCAGAGACTCGAGTTCTTCCGGAGAAAGCATCACTGCCTTGGGTTTTCCGTTTACTGTAATCGTGACCCTATCCATATTCTTGCTTACCTTATTTACAACTTCAGGAAGAGAAGATCTCACATCTGATATATTCATAAAGTTACTCATGATATAAATGTACAATATTTTGTACAATTTGTCAATTCACAAAAAGAAACCTGCGCTGGTTGGGGTGGAAAATCAAGCACTTCCCTGTTTATTGTATACTTGAATTATGAAAATATTGATTATGGGGACATCAGGATCCGGAAAAACTTTTCTTTCCAAAAAGTTTCGACAAACAGGACGCAATGCATTCGATGCAGATGAACTGGATGAGCTTCACGGTTGGTACAACTGGGAAAAGAAAAAGGTTCCCTTCCCCAAAGACGCCGGAAAAGAATTCATGGAAAATCACGAATTTCTTTGGAGCAGAAGGTTTTTGGAAAACTTGCTTAAAAAGAATCCAAATATTTATCTGTTTGGGCACTCCGGTAATATTCCTGAAATATCAGATCTGTTTGATAAAATCTATTACCTTAAAGTTCCTGCCAAAATACTTATCAAAAGGCTCGATCATAAAACCCGCAAAAATCCCATGGGCAAAACCGCATTCCAGAAGAAAATGATAATTGAATGGGCCAAGAAAAATGAGAAAGAAGCAAAAACCCTAGACGCTGAATTTATTGACGGAACTTTATCTTCAGAAGAAATTCTAAAATTAATCTTCTAAAACTCGGTGAAGAAAATCAAGTGATTCCTACTTGAGCTGGGCCGCAATTATCATTCTTCCATTTCTATTTGGCTGTCCCGTTGCTACAGAGTAACGGTAGGAAAATGCTTCTCCTCTTTCTGCTGCTTCATAAGTATCAACTCCATAAGCCTCGATATTCTTGCCATTCACACCAGCCTCATCCAGCTGCTCAAGTAAATAACCCAAAAGATTCAGATGGAATTTATTTCCTCTTTTTTCGATATTACTACCCCATTCTCGCGGATTACGAATTACTCTGTCCATATCGGCTTCCTGTATGTAATAATTTTCAGGACCAATCCCAGGTGCAATAGCTATTTTTATATCTCGCGGATCGCAACCTTGACCGCTTAAATAATCTATTGCATCTTTTCCAAACTTTCTGTCCAACTGATCTCTTCCCCAATGCGCAAGACCCAAAATCGGACCCTCATCAGTTGAAGCATGCAAGACTGCAAATAAACCTCCGAGGACTAAGAGTCCTCGGTTTCTCAGCGGGGCTTACCGCTGC
>JBBUBI010000043.1:0-12262 GCA_038058335.1 Patescibacteria group bacterium | reverse complement strand
CTTGAACTAGTTATTCTAGTTCAAAAGTGTTACCGATGTATCTCATCTTCTGCAGGTGTTATAATAGGAAAGAAAATATGCGCGTTTTGGGAATTGACCCTGGTATTGCAAGGACAGGATGGGGGATAGTAGATGAGAATAGCGGAAAATTTTCTACTCTTTCATATGATTGTTTTGAGACTTCATCAAAAACAGAAACACCAAAAAGATTGTCTGAGATTTACGATAAAGTTGTCAGTTTAATAAATAAATACAAGCCCGATGCTTTAGCAATTGAAGAATTGTTTTTTAATACTAACTCGAAAACGGCATTCGTAGTAGGGCAGGCAAGGGGAGTAGTGCTCTTGGCAGGGGCTCAGAAGAAATTATCAATAGGAATTTACACACCTTTGCAAGTTAAAATTGCTGTTTCGGGATACGGCAGAGCGGAGAAGGCGCAGGTTGGTAAAATGGTAAAAATAATACTAAATTTAAAAGAAATACCTACTCCGGATGACACAGCAGATGCTCTGGCGGTAGGGCTTGCGCATTTATTTTCAAGAAGAATAAATAAATATGATAGGCAGTCTTAAAGGAAAAGTAGATTTAAAGTCAGGAACAACAATAATTATTGATGTTCATGGTGTTGGATACAAAGCGCAAGTTTCCTCTGAAGTTTTAAATAAAGCCATAGTCGGGCAGGAAATTAAAATTTACACATATACACATGTGCGGGAAGATGTCTTGGATCTCTTCGGCTTTTCTTCAGCTGATGATCTCAAACTTTTTGAACAGATAATTGGTATTTCAGGAATTGGTCCAAGAACTGCACTTAATATTTTCTCAATTGGTACACGGGATGGGATTTCCGAGGCGATTATAAAAGGAGATGTGGAATTTTTCACTCAGGTTCCAAGACTTGGTAGGAAAAACGCGCAAAAACTTATAATTGAGCTTAAAGGAAAACTCGGAAGCCTTGAGGATCTAGATCTGTCAGCTGAAGCAGACGGACAGTCAAATGAAATTATCACGGCTCTTAAGAGTTTTGGGTTTTCAGTAGGTGAAGCAAGGGAAGCTATTAAAAATATTGACAAAAAAGTACAAACGATTGAGGAAAAAGTACGGCTTGCTTTGAAATATCTAGGAAAATAAACATGAGAATTTCTAATTGATCTAATTAACCTAATTGACCTAAAGCTTGAAGATTTGGGATTTGGGATTTGATTAGAAATTAGGAATTAAAACTTAGAAATTTTAAAGATATGCCAGACAAAAAGAAGATTAAATTGGACGAGCAAGAGACTCCCGAGGAGGAGATTCTTTTTACTTCTCTTAGAGTTGGTGAATGGGATAAATTCTTAGGGCAGGGACAGGTAAAAGAATCACTTGGAATTGCAATTGATGCGGCGAAAAAAAGAAAAGAGGCAATAGAGCATATACTTTTATATGGACCCCCGGGTCTTGGTAAGACTACGCTTTCTCATCTGGTTGCCAAACAAATGGATGCAAATATTAGGGTTACTTCAGGGCCTGCGATTGAAAGAGCTGGAGATCTTGCATCAATTCTTACCAATCTTGAAAAAGGCGACGTACTTTTTATCGATGAAATTCACAGACTTAATAAAGTTGTTGAGGAGACACTTTATCCTGCAATGGAGGATTATGCACTTGATATAGTCCTTGGAAAGGGACCTTCGGCCCGCACTTTAAGATTGGACCTTCCGCAATTTACAATAATCGGTGCAACCACAAGAATCGGCCTCATGTCTGCGCCCCTCCGTGATAGGTTTGGAGTAGTTCATCGTTTAAACTTCTATGATCCGAAGGACCTTGAGACAATTATTGAAAATGCTGCAAAGAAACTTAAAGTCTTGATAGATAAAGAAAGCGTAAAACAGTTATCAAAACGGGCACGCGGAACTCCCAGAATCGGTTTGAAATTATTAAAACGCGCAAGAGATTTCGCTCAAGTAAAAGGGGAAGGTAGGATTACCGATAAATTAGTCGAAGAAGCTTTGAAAATGCTTGAGGTAGATGAGATGGGGCTTGATAGTAGTGATCGAAGGTTCTTGAAGGCAATAATTGACAAGCATAGTGGTGGGCCGGTTGGTCTTGAAACTATTGCGTCAACGATATCTGAAGATGTCGGGACTCTTGAAGAAGTAATAGAGCCGTATCTTCTTCAGATCGGGTTTGTAAAAAGAACTTCAAGGGGTCGCGTCGCAACTGCCTCCGCCTACGAACATCTGGGCAAGAAACCTCCCGAAGAATCCAAAAAACAACAAAAATTGATATAATTGTTTCATGAATCAAGAACATTTAGTAAAATTGTTGAGAAACCTAGTATCTCTTCCAAAAGAAACGGAAGCTGTTGAATTTAAAGAAAACAAATTCCATGAGGATATCATTGGAAAAATGATTTCGGCTCTTTCAAATTCGGCGAACTTATACGATAGAAAAAGTGCCTTTCTGGTATTTGGAATTACAGATAAAACACATGAAATCGTTGGTACTAATTTTTCGCCAAGCAGCGAAAAGGTTGGAAATGAACAGCTAGAGTTCTGGCTATCTAAGCGAATAAATCCTAGGATCGACTTTAGGATTCATGAATTTAAGTATGAGCACAATTCTGTTGTTATTTTTGAAATTCCACCTGCGATTAACCAGCCCGTGAAGTTTAATAACATTGCGTATATTAGAGTTGGTTCAGCGACGCCAAAACTAAGTGACTATCCAGAGAAAGAAAGTAGGATTTGGAATAATATTAATAAGAAAAGCTTTGAAAAAGGTATAGCAAAAGAAAACCAAACCATCCCAGAAGTCTTAAAATTACTAGATTATTCAAAATATTTTTCTCTCACAAAACAAGAAATCCCATCGGATACTCAACAATTTGTAGAGAATATGGCTCAGCATGGATTGGTAAAAAAGGTTTTTGACAACAGCTACGATATTACAAATCTTGGGGCGATTTTATTTGCAAAAAATTTGAAGGATTTCGTAACCGTAAAGAGAAAGTCCATCAGAGTAGTAACATATAAAGACAATACCAGAGTAAATAGACTAAAAGAACAAGAGGTGCTACTTGGGTATGCGATAGCATTTGAAAACCTACTCGATTACATTAACGATAAACTTCCACATAATGAGGAAATTTCGAAATCACTCAGAAAGGATGTAAGAATGTATCCTGAAGTTGCTCTAAGAGAATTTGTTGCTAATGCACTTATACATCAAGATCTGTCCATTTCTGGTGCCGGACCAATGGTGGAAATATTTGAAAATCGTATCGAAATAACAAATACTGGCGAACCGCTTATTTCTACCGATAGATTTATAGATCATCCTCCTAGATCAAGGAACGAGGATATGGCAGCATTTATGCGACAAATTGGCGTATGCGAGGAGGGAGGGACAGGTATTGACAGAGCTTTGGTAGAAGTCGCCTTATATCAGCTTCCTGCACCAAAATTTGAAAAATATGAAAATTTTACGAAGGTAACGCTCTATGCGCATAAGTCTCTAAAACATATGACAACTGATGACAAGATACGTGCATGTTTTCAACATTGCGTATTAAAGTATGTAGAAAACTCTAGAATGACGAATGCAACTTTAAGAGAAAGATTGGGAATTGGAGAAAAAAATTATCCTGCTGCCTCCGTTATAATAAAGGCCACAATACAAAAGGGGATTATCAAAGAAGCTGAAAAGCCAAAAGAGTATGTACCGACCTGGGCATGAGAGATGTAGTGGTTTTCCTGCAAAACACCCAAAAATAGGCTTTTTGAGGCTAAATTCATGTAGCGGTCATGTAGTAAAAGGGTTATAAAACAGTATTTAAGTATTCACTTGGTTCCCCAATTTCTTACAATTTTATTTGGATTTTTCGCCTTCTGATATAATTGCCTCATGGAAAAAAGAGAAAGTATTCTTTTGATCCCTGTTCTTTCAGTAGAGTTTTTGGTAAAACAGCTCAGAGACAAATATGATCCTAGTTCTCTTCGCGGAATTCCTCCTCATATCACAGTTCTTTTTCCATTCAAACACCCGGATGAAATAATTGGAGAGGATATAAATAAACTTAAGGAAATATTTTCAGTTACAGAAGAGTTTTTATTTGTTTTGCAAAGCATTAATACTTTCCCCGGAGTTGTATTTTTGCAGCCTTCCGAAAGAGAAAAGTTTACCAGTTTAACAGAGAAAATAGTGGAGGCTTTCCCAGAATACCCACCGTACGATGGAAGGTTTACTGAAATAAATCCTCATCTTACGATTGGACATGAATTAGGAGAAAGATTTGACGAGGCGTCGGAAATTACAAAAAAAGAAATAAAGAATAAATTACCAATCAAAACAAAGGCCCAAGAAGTCTGGCTTATGGAATCAGAAAACGGAGTGTGGAAAGTCAAAGAAAAATTTCCTCTTCTGCTATAATTGCCTCATGAGAAAAGAGTCATTTATAAGTATGACAAGAAATACAGCGGTTTTACTGCCGTTGGTTCTTGGTGCCTGTAAGGGCGGAGGAGAAACACAACCTTCTCCTACTCAGCTGGATTTTTCAGAATATGTACCAATCATTGTCTCAATGAGGGATTCTGAAGATTATTGTTTAAAGGACAAAATTATTACTTATCATTTGGGAGAGCCGGTAGAGTTATTAGATTTACAAAACGGTGAGGTAGTAAGCTTTGAATTAGAAATAGAAGAAAATATAGCAGTCTTTTCGACTACTAAGACAAAATATAAGGGTGGAGTTAAAGAGGGGGAAGTTTTCGGTCTACTGACTGATAAAGAAGGAAGAGGAGCAAATCCAATTGGGAAATTAATTGATGTGGGGACAGATTCTATTAGTGTGGAGCCGATTGATAGGGATTGTACCCAAGCTTGATTTGAAAAATAAATTTTATCCCCTCCTACTATAATTGCCCCATGAAACTTTTTCTTACCTCTGTAGCTGTAAATGTTTTAGATAAAATAATTCCTCTTCTTCCAAAAAATCCGAGAGAGTTGTCAGTAGCTTTTATACCTACAGCAGCAACCCCATACGAAAGTAGAGAATGGATGGATGATGATAGAAATAAACTAATTAAGATTGGGTTTAATGTAATAGATTTTGATTTAAATAGTAAAACTGAAGAAAAAGTAAGGGAAACTTTGTCAAAAGTAGACATAGTATTTGTAGCTGGAGGGAATACTTTTTATCTTCTTGAAAAAGTAAGACAGAGTGGTTTTGACAAGGTTGTAAAAGATTTAATAAATAAAGGTTTAATATATATCGGTTCTTCTGCGGGATCGATAATACTTGGTCCTACAATAGAGCCCATCAAATATTTGGATGATCGCTCAAAAGCTCCAGACCTATCGGACGATTATGGCATGAAATTTATTGATTTTATTGTTCTCCCTCATTTTGATAATAAGCAATATGATCAAGCTTACAGAGAATTAATGAGCGAATATAAAGATAAGTATAGACTAGAGCCATTAGCAGACAATCAAGTAATAGTAATCGATGGGGATAAATTTGAGATTTTAAATTCCTGATATAATTGCTCCGAGTTGATATTTTCCCCGCTCGGCTCTATAATTCACTTTAATATGTCAGAGAGACGGGAAATTTTTCTTTGGACAACAGATAGCACTTTTGTTAAAGGTTGGATTCAAACTCAGAAAAGCGGGCTTAGGAGAGTAGACATTAATTACGAAGTGCATCCCTATTTAAAAGGAAACCTAAATTTTAAAATAAATCCACATATTCTGGAAACTTACGCATATTATTACAGAAAGACATATCCCTCACCGCAAGCTCCTATCCCAGTCCAAAACTAAAATCGCTTCTGATATAATTGCCCCGATTTGATTGAGAATTTGTTCCGAAGTATACTTAAGAAATGGAATCTTGGCATAGATTAAAATATAAAAACCTTACTCTACTTTTCTTCTCTATAATTCTCGCTGTTTTTCTCTCAAGACTTGAAAGCTTTCATGCATTATTATTAAACTTGGGAAGCTTTGGATATTTAGGAGCTTTTATTGCAGGCATATTGTTTGTATCTACGTTTACAGTCGCAACGGGAGCAGTTATTCTTCTGGTCTTGGCAGAAAAATTATCACCGCTTGAGATAGGAATTATCGCAGGATTTGGTGCGGTCCTTGGAGATTTTACTATTTTTAAATTTGTAAAAGACGGGTTAGTAAATGAGGTACGGGAAGTTTATGAAAAGATAGATCACGGCAATCATCTATTGAAACTTCTCCATACTAAATATTTTAGCTGGATGTTTCCTATCTTTGGAGCAATAGTTATTGCATCGCCTCTTCCCGATGAAATAGGGGTAAGTCTTTTAGGAATCGGGAAAATGAAAAGCTATCAGTTTCTAATTCTCTCATTTATTCTTAATGCCGTAGGCATCTTTCTCGTAGTTTCCGCAAGTAAATTTCTAAAACCGTAAAATATTTCTTCTGATATAATTGCCCCATGGATGGAGAAGGGTCAAGGGAAATTTCAAAACCTCAGGAATCAAAACGTCCGTTAGTTCCTTACCCATATATTCCAGGTAAGTACGGTTTAAATCTGTATGAAAAAGAAGCACATTTTAGAAAAGGAAGAATTGAGACAGGCTCCGGAAGGAAAGTTATGGCAGACATGGCTCAGAGGGGAAATAGCGCTTCGATAAAAATATATGATGAAGACGAACCGGGATTTACAATGCAGGCAGAGATTCATGGAGAGACTGCAAGTGCAGATATTTATACAAGAAAACAAACAGGTGAAAGGCACCCTGATTTTTTTGCCAGAAATTTCTTGGCCTTTGCCCTAAACCATTTTAAAAATGAAGGTTATCCGGTAAAAAGATTTGAGGCAAGATGGACAGCAAGCGAGGGAGATGTCTGGAGGTCAGATAACTTTGATGAATACTGGGAATTACGAAGGAATGGTTTACAGCCAGAAGAAGCAGCAAAATTAACTTGGACGGGTAAGACGCTTTTCGATCTAGGCTTTCCTGAAATAGAAGCCTTAAAAGAAGCAGGTAATGAAATAATTGCCTATTTCAAAAAACCGGGTCAGACTCCGCTCTCCGAATAGTTTAAGAGTTTGATTTGTAAATTTTCCTCGATTTGATATTTTTCCCACACGGATTTATAATCTTCCCCTATGGTTGAGACTAAATCCGGCTATCCGTTCGTTGAAGGGAAGCATGGTATCCCTTTTAAAGATTTGCAAGCGGATTCGAGTGGCGTAGTGATGGGTGGATCAGGAAGATTTCTGCATTACGATATTGGGAGCAACTCAATTGAGATAGAAGATGAGGAGTTCAGTGGGTATCATATGTATGTTAAAGTTTCCGAAAACACTTTTATGGCAACCGTCTTTACCCGAAGATACATAACAGGAAGAAGACATCCTGATTTATTTGCCAGAAAATTTATAATTTTCGCATATGAATACTTTTTAGCCAAGGGACATGAAATAAGCACATACTCTTCATATTGGATGCCAAGCATTGATAAATTTAGCTCTGAAAACTACGAACAGTATTCAAAATTACTAATGCAGGGATTATGCCCTGAAGATGCCGCAAGATCTACTTGGACCGGTAAGCTGGCAGCAGAATTAGGATTTTCAGAGGTTGAGAGTATATCAGAGGACAAGAGCGAAGGATTATCGGTAGTTTTTAAAAGACCGGATCAGGATTAGCTGAATTCGGTGAGGATAACTACTTTGGAATTTGTGACGCCGCTTTTAAGTTTTTCTTCCGCTTCTTTATAAGCATCTCCAAGAAGCTTTTTATAGTGGATTGGAATCGTAATCTTTGCCCCTATCCAATTTGCGGCTTCAATCATGTCATCAGCATCCATTGTGAAGCTTCCTCCCATCGGAAGCATTGCTACGTCGAGATTTAATTCTTTTAATGTCTTCATTTCTTCTGTAAAGTCAGTATCTCCGGCATGATAAACTTTCTTGCCGTTGAGTTCAAAAATATATCCGACCCAGTTATTACGCCTTGGGTGTTTTTCTTCGCGTCCGGGTCTGTGATTGTATGCGGGAATGGTAGAAAATTTAAAATTCTTTACATCGTAACTTTGATTTGGTTCTATTTTTATCTTTCGCGTTTCATCGATGGATATTAGCGCAAGAATATCAGGCGGTGCAATTATTATACTTTCATCTTTAATAATTTTGTCGATATCACCTTGCGAGAAGTGATCATAATGCGCATGGGTTATAAAAATAAGATCTGCTTTCTCAAGCTTTCGTTCTCCAAGTTCAAAAGGGTCAACAAAATAAATTTTATTTCCGTTTTGATCTTGGAAGAAGAAACTCGCATGTCCTAGCCAGTTTATACCATCCATAAGACTATTATACCAGCTTAGTTAAAACCCAAGTGGAAGATTTTTTGAAGAAAAGGAGT
Source organism: Patescibacteria group bacterium (assembly GCA_038058335.1). Lineage (GTDB taxonomy): Bacteria > Patescibacteriota > Microgenomatia > Levybacterales > UBA12049 > JBBTVO01. The sequence goes on along the minus strand of JBBUBI010000043.1, from coordinate 3,866 downwards.
GAAGGTAATTATTACCTGAATTATCAGAATTCCTAAAACACCCCATACAAGAAATGGATTGAATCTGAAAAGGGATTTTCCTCTTACCACAAAGGCAAGTCCCATGTGGAAAAATATTAAAGCATTAAATACAATTGTGCGGGCAAGAGTTTCTGAGCCTGACATTTTTAGAGTTGAGTAGAAGATCAACAAAAGAGTAATGGCCATGGAAAATCCTACAACTCCTATGAATAGTCCTCTTTCTTTTGAAAGAATAGGAGCTTTTGGATCGCGCGGACCATCCTTTATAAGATTAGGGTCCTTGTTGTCTGATGCAAGTGCTAAGGCGGGAAGGCCATCGGTTATAAGATTGATCCACAAGATTTGGGTGGGAATAAGAGGGCTTGGGAGGCCAAGAAGCGTTGCAAAAATAATTAAAGCTAGCTCTGATAGATTTCCCGACAGAAGATAAGTAATTGCTTTAAGAATATTGTGGTAAATTATTCTTCCTTCTTCAACCGCCGAAACAAGAGTTGAGAAGTTGTCATCAGCAAGAACTATATCGCTCGCTTCTTTGGCAACATCAGTTCCCGACTGTCCCATCGCGATTCCTACATCAGACCTCTTGATTGCAAGAGAGTCGTTTACTCCGTCTCCAGTAACGCCAACTATATATCCTTTTTTCTTAAGAATTGTAACAAGGCGCAATTTATCTTCGGGTTTACTTCTTGCAAACACGCGTATACGATCGATTATTTTTGAAACTTCATCGTCGCTCAATTTTTCGAGCTCTTCGCCTGTTATTACATCCTCATCTTTCTCGAGTATGCCTACATCTTTTGCGATTGCCAGCGCAGTTTTTTCATTGTCACCCGTAACCATGATGGTTATGATTCCGGCATTTCTGGCTTTCATTACAGCGCCTCTTGCTTCATCTCTTGGAGGATCATATATTCCTACGAATCCAAGAAAATCAAGATTTTTTTCAAGATGATCACGCTTTACATTTCCTTTATGCTTCTCCCGTTTCATGCCAAATGCAATAACTCTGAGTCCATCTGATGCATAATCCTCATAGAGTTTTGTCATTTTCCCTTTCTCGTGTCTTGAAAGTTCACTTTCCTCAATTATTGCCTCAGGAGCCCCTCTTACGAAAACATACTTTCTACCGTGCTCCTCCCAGACTGTAGTAATTGTTTTTTGCTCAGGGTCAAAAACAAATTCATCGGTAATTTTCCCTCCGTCCTTAAGTCCTTCAAGGTCGCTTACTTGGCTTTTTGCCCAGAGAAGAAGCGCGCCATCCGTCTTATCTCCTATTACATCATAAGAATCCTTCGAGCTTTTTTGGGCAAGAAACGCTGTATTTCCAAAAACACATGCGCGAAGAAGAGGCGTGAAATGTTTTTTGTTTACCATCCAATATTTCTTAACTCTCATTGAGTTTTCGGTAAGAGTTCCAGTTTTATCAGTAAGTAATATCTGGATAGACCCAAGCGTTTCAACGGCCTGCATTTTTCTGACAATGGCGTTTTTCTTAGCCATTCTTGTCGTGCCTAAGGCAAGCGCAATAGTAATAACTGTAGGCAGGCTTTGAGGCACTGCTGCTACGGTGACGCTGATCGCCAGAAGTACGAGAGGAAAGAGTTCTCTTTCCTGAAGAAGGCCGATGGGAACAATAGAAAATGCAGCGGCAATTGCGATAAGAGAAATTACTCTTCCAAGCACATTAAGCCTTTTGTTAAGCGGAGTTTGATCGGCAGATAACCCCGAAAGGGTCTCTGCGATTTGTCCGAATTTTGTCTTCATCCCGGTTTTTTGTATTGTCAAATGGCCTCTGCCTTTTATGACAAGAGTGCCTCCGAAAACCTCGGCGTTTTGTTCCTTGGCCACAGGTAGCGATTCACCGGTAAGAATAGATTCATCTATTTCTAAATCTTCATGTTTAAGCAGAATTCCGTCCGCCGGAATTCTGTCTCCTTCCGAAAGAACTACAATATCGCCGGGTACAAGATCTGAAGTAGGTACCTCTTGTTGTTTTCCATCCCGCAATACTCGAGACAATGGTTTAACGTAGTTTTTGAGTTTTTCAATTGATTTTTCAGCATTGTATTCCTGAATAAATCCGACGACTCCGTTTAAGACAAGAATGGCTAATATAAATATTCCGTCAGGAATATCTCTTATTGCAAATGAAAAGACTGCAGCAAAAAAAAGAACCCCGTTTAGAAAAGTAGGAAATTGTGATATAAAAATAGAAAAAGGAGAGACGCGCTTGTTAACAGTTATTTCATTTCTGCCGTGTTCGGCAAGAAGCCTTACTACTTCTTCTTTGGACAGTCCATTCTCCATTGAATATTTAGTTTAACAAATTATACGTTTTCTTGCCTCGGGCGATACTGAAGCGCCTCTGCGATGTGGACTGGTTTAATAATTTTTTCTTCCTCAAGATCCGCGATGGTTCTGGCAAGTTTGATAGTTTTATAATATGATCTGGCGGAGAGGCTCATACGGGCTACTGCAAGGCGCAGGATTTCGAGACATTCTTCAGATAAGACACAAAATTCTTTAATATCACGCGTCAGCATCTCAGAATTAGAAGTAATCTTTTTATTTTTGAACCGTTTTACCTGAATATCTTTTGCCGTCTGCACTTTTTTCCTTATTTCTTTTGAATTTAGCACTCTCACTGGTTTGGTATCTGTAAGCTTGTCTGTTCTCACAGGCTGAATTTCAAGATGGATGTCAATTCTATCGAGAAGCGGTCCTGATACTCTTTTTTGGTATTTTATAATTTGACTGTATGAGCATTTGCATTTATTTGATTTGTCCCCAAAATATCCGCATGGGCATGGATTTTGCGCTGCTACAAGCATAAACTTTGCAGGAAATTTAATTCTGCCTGAAGCGCGAGAAATTGTAATTACTCCGTCTTCAAGAGGCTGTCTTAATGCCTCGAGTACAAAACGCGGAAATTCCGGAAATTCATCTAAGAATAAAACTCCGCGATGGGATAGGGAGATTTCACCTGGCTTGGGATATGTTCCGCCACCGATAAGACCCACATGAGAAGTCGTGTGATGAGGAGAGCGAAATGGCCTTTTAATCATAATCGCCTCGCCATTTAAAAGACCTGAAATGCTATACAGTCTTGTTACTTCAAGCGCCTCATCAAAAGTAAGTCTCGGTAAGATTGATGGTAGTGTTCGGGCAAGCATTGTCTTACCCGATCCTGGAGGCCCTTTAAGTAGAATATTATGCGCTCCTGCTGCTGCTATTTCAAAAGCTCTTTTTGCCTGCTCCTGACCCTTAACATCAGACATATCCTGCTCAAATGTTGTATCTCTTGAGAGTGAATTAATGTTTTTATATGCGACTGGTTTTATTTCCAATTCTTTTGAAAAAAACTTGAGCAGATCAAGCAAAGTTTCGATAGGATAAATTTTAATTCCTGAAAGAATTGAGGCTTCTTTTGCGTTCACCGCAGGTACAAAAACCCTTTTCATTTTCTTGCTTTTTGCCATTAGAACTTGAGATAAGACGCCGTTGGTATGACGTAATCTTCCATCAAGCGACAACTCTCCCATAAAAAGACTATCTGAAATATCTTCTTCAAATTGTCCGTTTGCAAGAAGAATTCCGACTGCGATGGGAAGATCATATGATGGTCCTTCTTTGGGAAGATCAGCCGGAGCAAGATTAACTGTTATTCTTTTGGCTGGAAAGTCTGCTCCAGAATTTTTAATCGCAGATCTTACACGTTCTCTTGATTCCTCAACTGCCTTATCCGGAAGCCCGACTATTGTATAAGAAGGAAGACCCTGAGATGCAATATCTACCTCTACCTCAACGGTTACTGGATCAAGCCCCACTATTGCAGATGAATTTAC
>JBBUBI010000042.1:0-12249 GCA_038058335.1 Patescibacteria group bacterium | reverse complement strand
TGAGACTTAACTATACGCTTTTCTCTATTCGCTATACGCTCATAAAGTGGAAAATCACCCCATTCCTCAAGATATTACAGGTTTTCAATTTAAACTGATTGGCGATATGACGATCAAGCAGTTTGCGTATCTCGCGGCCGGCATAATTCTCGGATGGATAACCTTTATTCTCCCGCTTTTTATACTTATAAAGCTCCCTTTTGTCCTTATTTTTGTAGGCCTCGGGATTGCGGCTGCTTTCATTCCGATCGAAGGAAGGCCATTTGACATAATGATAGGAAATTATTTCAAAGCTTTGGTTAGCCCCACTCAATATATTTATCAAAAAATGGGAGGACATATTTGGTTTCCTGACCCTCCAAGAAATGCTCAGCAGATGTCTCAAGCGCCGTCTCTGGGAACAAGCGAGCAGTCTTCAAAGAACCTTCAGGAATTTCTAAAGGGATTGCCTCAAAAACCCATGAATAAGCTCGATCAGAAAGAAATGAATTTCCTAAATGCCTTAGGATCCATGCACGGCTCTCCTGTTCCTCAAGCCATAAATCCAACTGGCCCGAGTGCATTCACGAAAATTATTTCTATGAATGAAGACAAGCCACAGCTTACAAAACCAGCGCCTATTAAAAGCTCTAACCAAAATAATCCCAATGATAAAAGAGAGGTTGAAGTAAAAGAAGAAAAGCTTGATAAGTCGGAGGCTGAAATAAAAAAAGAGCTCGAAGAAGCAAAAATTGCCGAGCAAATTCAAGCAGGATCTGAGAAATATGAAGCTGCGCACGACAAGGTTCTTGATCTTGAAAAAGTCTTGTCAGATGTCAGTTCTCAAAAACAGGATCTTGAAAACCAAATACTTGAGCTCAGGAGAAAATTGGATCAGCAAAATCAAAAAGTATTTACACCTACCACCGCAACTGCCGCTCCGCAGACGCAATCAGTCAGGAAAATTCCAAAGATTCTGGGAAAAGCTACAGGGCTTCCTTTTGTTTCAGACGTACCAAATCTGATAATGGGAATTATTAAGGACCCTCGAGGCAATCCGATTGCAAATATCCTGGTTGAAGTAAAAGATTCAAGCGCAAATCCCGTACGAGCGTTTAAAACTAATGTTCTTGGACAGTTTGCATCAGCAACTCCTCTTGGCAACGGAACCTATACAATGTCTTTTGAAGACACAAAGAATTTGAATAAATTTGACTCAATCGAAATCAAGGCGACGGGAGAAGTATTTATGCCTATTGAAGTAATCTCAATTGACTCACGAGAAGAGCTGAGGAGATCATTGTTTAGCCAGACACAGAAAAATTCAACATGAGTAAAACTGCCCAGAACAAAGCATCAACTCAAAAATTTACAGAAATAGAAAAAATAGAAGACGAAATAGTAATTCTATCCGGAAAAAATGCATGCCTCATAATTGAAGTGAATGCTACGAATTTCGCCCTCCTTTCAAAAGAAGAACAGGATACCAAAATATATTCTTACGCATCGCTTCTAAACTCTCTTTCATTTCCGATTCAAATTTTCATAAGAAGTAAGAAGCTTGATATCACTTCTTACCTTAAGCTTTTGGAGGATCAAGCAAATCAATCACAAAATCAACTCTTAGGATCACAAATAAGACTTTATAGGGATTTTGTAAAAGAGCTTGTAAAAGTAAATACGGTTTTGGATAAGAAATTTTATATGGTTTTATCTTACTCCTATTTAGAGCATGGAATCACATCTGCAAAAAGTGCTCAGAAAACCTCTGTTTCCGCTGACACATTTGCAGCTCAGGCTCAAGCATCTCTTCACTCAAAAGCAGAAGCAGTGCATTCTCAGCTTTCAAGGCTAAATCTCCGTGCAAAAACGCTACACAAAGAAGAACTAATTAAGCTTTTTTATGAAATATTTAATGGTTATGCTGTCGAATCAAGCCAGGTATCAGATGCGATAAATACACCCATTGTGAGAGGAGGAAATCAGGCATGATATTCGGAAAGAAAAAGCCCCAACAGACTATCCCGCAACAAGGCGGACAACAGAATCCGGTGCAACTTGCAAAAGCTGCGCCAGCTCCCGCACAACCAAAGACATTGCCAGGGATTGCCAAGCTTGAGAAAGGGACAACTTCTCTTGCTGACATAATTGCTCCGTCTTCGGTTGAAGTGGATTTCAATTTCATTCGAGTTGGTGATTTTTTCTATAAAACATTTTTTGTGGTAGGCTATCCCCGATTCGTTTCACCGAACTGGCTATCGCCGCTTATTGACTTTGATCACTCGATGAATATTTCTATGTTCTGCTATCCTGCGTCATCAAATGATGTTCTTACGGATCTTAGAAGGAAGATCGCGGAAATGGAAGCAACGCTTTCTTCTCAGGCGCAAGATGGCAAAATTAACGATCCCAAAGTTCAGGCAGCGCTTGAAGACGCTCTTTCCCTTCAGGAACAGCTCGCCAAAGGAGTTGAGAGGTTTTTTCAATTCAGTCTTTACATAACTCTATCATCCGATAATCTTCAAGATCTTGAGGAGGCTTCTAAGCGGCTTATTTCTACGCTTGCATCAATTCTGCTAATAACCAAAACAACTACTCTTCAGATGGAGGATGGATTTAAGTCTTCAATCCCCATGGCAACAGACAAGCTTTATATTACCCGCAATATGGATACCACATCCCTTGCCTCTACATTTCCGTTTACCTCCGCTACTCTTACTCAGGATAAAGGAATAATGTATGGAATAAACGAACAAAACGGATCCCTAATTATTTTTGACAGGTTTTCACTTGAAAACGCAAATGAGATAGTCCTGGGTAAATCTGGTGCGGGAAAATCTTATTTGATAAAACTTGAGGCGTTACGTCAATTCATGTTCGGCACTGAGGTTATAATTATCGATCCTGAAGGAGAATATGAAGCGCTCTCGACAACTCTGGGAGGAGAACATGTATCATTTACCCCATCTGATCCTGTAAAGATAAATCCATTCGATCTATCCGGACTTTATGAAGAAGGAGAAAATGAGCTGGGACTTAAGATCCTTTCCCTACACGGGCTTCTGCGAATTGTCATGGGCAAGCTTGAACCCGCAGAAGATGCGATACTTGACCGTGCGCTCGTTGAGACTTACAGACAAAAAGGAATCACCGCAGATCCTGCGACTCAAAAAAATCCACCACCGCTCATGGAAGACCTATACAAAGTCCTTCTGGGAATGGAAGACGCAACCGCCCGCGGGCTGGCTCTTAGAATTGAGAAATTTATAAAAGGGAGTTTGAACGGAATATTCAATCAACAGTCAAACTTCGACATTACAAATCCTCTTACTGTTTTCTCAATCAAAGCTCTTGAAGATGAGCTCCGTCCTATCGCGATGCACATAATTTTGGATTTTGTATGGACTAGAGTTCGAAAAAGCCTGAAGAAGAGACTTCTTATTCTTGATGAGGCCTGGTATATCATGAAATACGAGGATTCTGCATCTTTTGTATATAGTATTGCCAAGAGAGCGCGAAAATACTATCTTGCCCTTACTACGGCCACTCAGGACGTACAGGATTTTCTTTCCACCGACTATGGAAAAGCGGTTCTTTCAAACTCTTCTATTCAAATGCTTTTGAAGCAAAGCCCAACTGAGGTTGATCAAATATCTGAGATTTTCTACTTATCTCAGGGCGAAAAAGAACTTTTGCTGTCAGCAGATGTCGGCGAAGGGCTTTTTTTCGCAGGTCAAAGCCACGTAGTGATTAAGGTCATCGCGGCACCATTTGAGCATACGATCATTACATCCAATCCCCAAGAAATACTTGCTCAAAAACAAAAATCAGAGGAGAATACCCTACCGGATGCTCCTGTCGCAACCATCCCAAGCGCTGTTGAGGAACGTCCGCAGGTACCTGGCACAATCCCAGTTGTTGGTACTACCACAGTTAATTCTACTGACCCCACTCCTGCTCCAAATCCAGTGAGTCCTCCTACACCTATTGTCAATCCTGTAGCTCCCCCACCGCCTGAGACTCCTCCGGTAACTTAAATTTTGTTATTATTAAACTATGGCTGAAGGCGGAAATGATCAAAGAAAAAAAGGAGCAGTCGATAGAGTAAATGACGTTGCAGACAAGGCAAGGCAAATAAAAGGCTTAGTCGATAAAGCCAGAATGGCCTATCAGGCAGGACAGGCTGCTGCTGCCGCGATCGCCTCAGCTCCAGCTTGGCCTTTTATAGCAGCTGGTGTTGCCATATTAATAATCTTTATCCTTGTTCTAACACAGGGCGGCGGCGGAAGTGCAAGCTTTGACAGCTCAGGAGAAGATACCGGAGTACTCCTTCCTCCCGGCGGCGGCCTCCCGGGGAGTGGCTCATTTGCAAGCTGCCCGGTTGCAAACGGCTCAATTACAACCCCTTCTTACCAAGCAGACTCTGTGGGCGGACACTGCGGCGATAACTATCCCGCATCTTGTCTGTCTAATTCCAGACGTGCTAAATCAATTGATGTTAACACCGGTGGCCCCTCTGGTGAGAGCGTTGTACTTCCTTCGCTTGAAGGAAAAATACAACAATGGATATATGTAAACAGGCTCCCAAACATCCTTTCCGATTGCACTGACCCAGTAGACGGAACATGCGGAAGCACTATGATTTTCTTAGTAAATCTCGGGGATCAAAAAAACTGGACTCTTCATTTGGTTCATATGGCCGCCTCCAGTCTCCAGCTTGGGAAAATTTATCCCTCCGGAACGGTTGTCGGAAAAACCTCAGCCACCCATGTCCATATTACGCTAGGAATAGACATAAGGAATCCAATCCTCCCTCCCCGAGGAGGAACAGATACGGAAGCTGGGTGGATTGCCGTAGATAATGAGTTTGGAATGTGCACTCCTCCTAAGTCTTCCTCTGGTGGGGTCTGTGAGCAAGGAGTTGGTTATTGCTCTGCATCATATCTTCAAAATTATTTCACAGACCCTGTAGTAGCAGGAAAGTTCTCCATAGTCTGTGAGCAAGAAAGCGGAGGACAAATTAGAGCGTTTAACAGAAAATGTGCACATCCAGAAATATCGGAAAGATCAGTTGATTGGAGCGGAGGATTAATGCAGATAAACCTACTCGCACACTGGATTACAGACAAGAACGGAGAGCGGCTCAACTGCTATACAGCCTTTAGAAAGGACAACGTACTTAATGATCCCACGTGCGCAGATAATGTTCTCAATCCTCCTCCACATTGTATGTATCCTCAGGAGCAAAATCTTGAGAACCCCGCAATTCTTCCTTGCCATGTCGCAAACCAAGACCTGGTAAATAGGTGCGAGGAGGCGGTACTTGATCCTCAGACTAATTTACAAAAAGCTGTAAGCTTGTATAATGAACAGGGCTTCACGCCTTGGGCGGGAGCCGCAGCCTGCAATGTTCAATGATATGAAGAAATATATATTTATAGCAAGTATTTTTTTAGTCTTACTAGTTATCTTTGCGCTTCTTTCGCTGCTTAAGCCTCGGGTTGAAGAGGAGACTGAGACAAGCCCTTCTCCAACAAACGTGCCCGTAAGCTACCCTCTTCCATCGGGGATATTGCCTGGGAGCGATGGGAAAATAATTATTGGCGGTAAAGAGGTTAACAACTTCTTTAAATTTGCAAAAAAAATAAATAACGCAGGCGACCTTGAGCTGTCATCTAATCAGAATAATAGTATTCAATATTTTCCTCAATTTAATATCTTTATCCTGTCTGTAAACAAGTCTCCATTTAACGAAGGGCGGGTTGAGGTAGAAAATGAATTCCTGCAAAAACTTGGTATTGATAAAAAAACTGCCTGCGAGCTGCCGGTAACTCTCGGAACACCTGCTAGCATAAATCCCGAAAATGCAGGACGAAAATATCGCTTAAGCTTTTGTCATTTTGATTAAGATTCCTGTACTCTTATGGGCATGATGATGTGGAGGTAGTCGGGGTCGCCTTCGATCTTAAAAACTCCTGGGTTAAGTGGTCCTGACATTTCAATAATGATCTTTTCTCCCTGAGTATTTGACAAAAACTCCAAAACATACCGTCCGTTAAAAGCTATTTCATTCTCCTCACCTTCAAGAACTGCCTCAACATCTATCGTTGTCTCCCCTACCGAAGGGGCACTGGCTGATACAACAAGCTTTTTCTTATTTAGAGAAAACTTAATTATATTTGCAGACTCCCGTGCGAAAATAGAGCAAGTTTTAACAGCTGACAAGAACTCCTCCTTGTCCATAACTATCCTGGATGAAAAATCAGTTGGAATAATCTTTTGATAATTCGGGAATTCAGCCTCAATAAGCCTTCCGGAAATTACCAGATCTTCCTGATCTATCAATACTTGGTTATTCTTCTTAGAAATAAAAACACCTGCATCTTGACCATCTTTAAGAAGACTCAGTTCTCTTATAATCCTAGCTGGGATAATATATTTCTTCTCTTCTGTTTCTTCTTCATCGATATAATCCCCTCTTACCGAAAGGCGGTATCCGTCTGTTGCTACCATAAAGAAGTCTTTCTTCTTTCCCTTACATATCAATACCCCTGAGAGCGCTGGTCTGCCTGAGTCTGAAGACGCTGAAAAAACAATTCCCGGAAGCTCATCTGACATTTGGGAACTTGTTATCTTCCCAATCTTATCCTCTTTCTCCTCATATATCTTGGGGAATTCTTCTGCCTTCATTGTCTGAAAGACTGTTTTTACCTTCTCTGTTTCGAAATAAAGATTATTTTCTTTAGTATAAATAACAATCTTCCCCTTCCCAATACTTGATAATAATTCATAAAATATCTTGGCATTTACCGTAACGCTTCCCTCTTCTTCAATATTTGCGGGGATTACGGCCTCAATTCCTATTTCAAGATCTGTTGAGCTTATTGAGAACTTGCCCTTCTCTGATTTAAGAAGAAAATTAAGCAGTATGGGAAGTTGGGATCTTCCGGAGACCGCGTGATTTACTAAAGAAATTTTTTTATTAACATTTTCACTTAGAAAAGAGACCTTCATTAGACTTTAATATTTATATTTGTAGTTGTAGTAGTTTAATGGGAAAAGTGGGAAAAAGCAAGGGAGTGTGCCTGTCAAAATGTGGATAAACGGTGGATAAAAAAGGGGATAAGAAATATTAAAGAATTTAAGAAAGGATAGGCTTCTTGGAAAAACTTCTAATTTGCTCCATGTCATCGGTAAATATTTTCTTATCTATCATATCCTGAATCTTATCCACACCATGCATAATAGTTGTGTGATCCCGCCCGCCGAGAAGATTACCGATCTCAACAAACGAAAGACCAAGTTCGTTTCTCAACAGATACATCGCTACTTGCCTTACTTTAACCAATGAAGCGTCTCGTTTTGCACTTTTTATCTGTGTGGGCTTTATGCGATAGAAGTTGCAGAGATTTTTTATCATATCATCGGGATGGTAAAGTCCTTCTTTTCCCTGAGCATCCTTATCCATTAGCTTATTTGTAATTGAATCAATTGATTCAGAGTTTGCTTCAAGCTCAGTCATAAGCCTCAGGAGATTTCCCTCAAGACTTCTGGTATCCAGAATTTTCTCAGCGATGGTCTTAGCAGTTTCTATAGGAAGATCAAAGTTGTGTTTCCTGGCCTTGATAAGTAGAATCGCAGTTCTTAGCTCAAAATCCGGAGCTTCAATATCGACGGTAAGTCCCCCCGAGAACCTCGAAGAGAGTCTTTTTTCAATTTTTTTTATTTCCTGCGGAGGCCTATCAGATGAAATAATTATCTGAGCGCCTTGATCAATAAGGGTATTAAAGGTGTGGAAAAGTTCTTCCTGTACCCTTTCCTTCCCTGCGATAAATTGAATGTCATCTATTATAAGAAGATCTAAATTTCTAAATTTCTTCTTCATCCTAGCGGTATCGTTTGTGCGTATTGCCTCAACAACATCGTTGGTAAAATCCTCACTCGTAAGATATGATACTTTTTTCTCTGGACTCGCGTTATAGACGAAATTTGCAACAGCATGCATCAAATGAGTCTTCCCAACTCCGACTGGCCCATAGATAAAAAGCGGGTTATATATTGAGCCGATTTTCTTCGCCACAGCCTGCGTGCTTACATATGCGAGCTGATTGCTTCCCGATACTGCGAAGTTCTGAAATATATAGTCTTTTCTGATTTTAGGAAGGTGCCCTATGGTTTGCTTGGCTTCAATCTGTCTGAAAAGAGGAGCGTTCTCGAAATTGCTCTTACCCACTGAGATTCTCGGAATAAAAATTATCTTCGTATTTTCACCGATATTTTTATCCACAGCTTTTTTTACAATATCGTAAAAACGCTTTTTCAGTAAATCAATAATCATCGTCGAAGGGGCAGAGATCGTGGCTACATCATTCTCAAGGGAAAGAAGCTGGGTTTTGTTGAAAAGTGTCAGGAAATTAGCCTTTGAAATTTGAGTTTCTATTTCATTTAAGACTATCTTCCAAATTTTATCGTTATTATTCATTATTCAGGGTGTGGATAAGTTTAATTACAGAGGGTCTTCTTTGTCAAGAATATTTAGTAGATAAAACTATGTCCTTTTTCTACTGTCATTAAAAAGCATTATTTGCTATAATCTCTCAAGAGATTATGGAAAAGACAATAAAGCTTAAGAAATTAAAAAGAAAGAGAAAGCATGGATTCTTGAAGAGAACAAGCACTCATTCAGGAAGCAAGGTCGTAAAAAGACGGATAAAAAAAGGGCGAAAGAGAATAACTGTATAGAATGCTTGATAGGAGGCATAGGCTCCCGCAATCAGTAATCTTTAAGGACGCAAGATCTTTTTTTTCTCAAACCTTTTTGATAAAAACAAAAACAAGCGAAGAGGATCGGGCTAGAGTAGGAGTAGTTGTTTCTAAAAAAGTTGAGGCAAAAGCAGTTGGGAGAAACAGAATTAAAAGACAGGTAAGAAGTTATATAGAGAAAATATTACCAACGATAAAAAAAGGACAAGACATTTTGATTATCGCAAGAAAAGATGCCAGAGATAAAACTACAAAGCAAATAAGAGATACGATCGAAGAGTCTTTGAAAAAAGCAAAAGTTTTAATATGAAAAGTTTTTTACTAATTTTGATAAATTTTTACCAAGCATTGCTCTCACCTATTATAGCCAGCGTTTTTGGAATAAAAGGGTCATGCAGATTCAGTCCAACTTGCTCAAATTATGCAAAAGAATCAATAGCGAAATACGGCGCAATGCGGGGCGGAATGATGGCAATCAGGAGACTTTCTAAGTGCCAGCCTTTTTATCATGCGAGAAATAACACCACCGAATTATCTATATGATAGAACTTTTTAATACCATACTTGTTTTCCCTCTTGTAAATGTTCTTATTGCGATTTATAAGCTCTTATTAATTCTACATATTCCTTTTCCTCTTGGGTTTTCAATAATTGGCTTGACAATACTTATTAGATTTGTTCTATATCCACTAACCGCCTCACAGCTTAAGGCATCTAAGAAAATGCAAGAAATAGCGCCTCATGTTTCAAGGCTTAAGGATAAGCACAAAAATGACGCAAAAACTCTTCAGCAGGAAACAATGAAACTTTATAAAGAGTTTGGGGTCAACCCTGCAGCTGGCTGTTTGCCGGTATTGGTTCAAATACCTGTAATTTGGGGTCTTTATTCCGTGCTCGACAGAGTTGTAAAACTCGGAAGTGGGAATGCGATAGGTGAAATAAATAAGATGATTTACTTCGATTTTCTAAAGATCTCAGGATCGTGGAGTACGGATTTCTTTGGTATCTCTCTTGGAGCAAAGCCCTCGGATCTTATTAAAGTTATGCCTCTTATAATTTTAGTTCCGGTGCTAACCGGAGTATTTCAGTTCATACAATCAAAAATGATGGTGCCCCAAAAGAAGCAAGAAGCAAAAAAAGATAAGAAAAACCTGCCGGCCGTTAAGGAAGAAAAAAAGAAAGATGATTTTGCAACAGTGTTTCAGTCACAGTCACTATTCATCTTCCCTATTATGATAGGATTTTTTTCTTACGGTTTTCCGATAGGACTTTCTCTTTATTGGAATACTTTTTCGATTTTTGGTATCATACAGCAGCATAGAGTTTCAGGCTGGGGAGGCCTTAAGGATTTATGGGAAAAGAAGAAAAAATAATCAAAAAAACAACTGACGAATTACTCAAGCTGCTCAACATTAACGGAGAGGTTACGGTTGAGCTTAAGGATGAAATCATTTATTTAGTGCTTGAGACCGAGGATTCGGGGATTGTTATAGGAAGACACGGTGACATTCTTGAATCCCTTCAGACGATCCTTGCTCTATGTATATCAAAAAAACTTGACAAGTTTTATAGAGTATCGCTTGAAGTAGGAGATTATAAAAAAAACAGGGAGGAATATCTCATGAGCATGCTCGCTGATACAAAAGACAGAGTTGTAAGAGAAAATAGAGAAGTTGTAATGCCTCCGCTTAAGGCTTGGGAAAGAAGGGTGATTCACTTAAGCCTGCAAGATGATGAAGAGGTCATATCCGAATCAGTCGGTGAAGGAAAAGACAGGGTTCTTGTCATTCGTCCGAAAAGTTAATCTCGAGAAAATTCTCTTTTTCTTAATTCTCCTATTTCTTCCAACTCAATTTGGAAAGCATTTTTGGCCAGACTTCTCATACGTCTCAGGAATAAGAATCGACTACCTATCTCCCACCCTTTATCTAACAGATGTATTAATTTCTGCTCTTTTAATTTTGCTGTTCATAAAAAATTTAAAGAATGGATTATTAAATAAAGCCCGAAAACATCGAACATTCTTGATACACGCGTTCTTAATTACCATTTTTCTTGTTTTTAACATTTTAAATTCCGAAAATAAATTGGCAGGAATTTACGGAATTATAAAAATAGCAGAATTTACTTTATTTTCTGCAGTTACCTACATAATGTTAAAAAAAATAAAAATACAAAATCTACTTCCCTTTTTTTCTATATCAGTAATTGTTCAATCTATTATTTCAATCGCTCAATATATAAGGCAGGAGTCTTTGGGAGGCGTATTGTATTTCTTAGGCGAAAGAACATTCTCGGGTCAGACTCCGGGAATTGCCAATTTATCTATTGACGGAAATCTGATACTTAGGCCATATGGTACGTTTTCTCACCCAAATGTCCTAGCGGGTTTTTTGTTAATTTTTCTTACAATTATTTTATTTAAAACAGATTTCAGAAAGAAGATCGGCTCAATATGTTTAATAGCATTAATCTTGGGGTCTGTCGGTTTGCTTTTGAGTTTTTCCCGTCTTCCGATTCTCTTATGGATACTAAGCATATCAGTATTTATGTATTCAAGATTTAAATTATCTTTGGAAAATAAGGCTGTGGTTATTTTAATTCTTCTCGCATTTATTTTTTCCATAGCATTCTATTCCCCTTTTTATCTTCGGTTTGTGCAGAGTTCTCTATTTGAGGAATCATTTGTCTTGAGGGAGAAACTTTTTGCTCATGGGTTTTCTATATTTGCAAAAAACCCCTTGATTGGGGCTGGAGTTAATAATTATCTTTCAGGATTTGTTTCACTAGGAAATACTTTTGTTATTCAGCCTGTTCATAATGTTTTCATGCTAGTCTTGATCCAAACAGGTATAATAGGATTTGCTGGGCTTCTATTTTTTATCTATAGAATTTGCGTATCGGTTTTCAAAAAGAAATCGATTTATATCAAGTTAATATTTGCATACGTTTTAATTATCGGAAGTTTTGATCATTATTTCCTGACCCTTCAGCAGGGACAATTGATGCTAGCTTTTATAATTGGGCTAACTTTGAGTAAAAATGAATAATTCAATAAATATTTATACGGATGGTGGAGCAAGGGGCAATCCAGGGCCTTCTGCGATTGGTGTCTATATCGAAGATTCTGATAAAAAG
The DNA here is from genome assembly GCA_038058335.1 of Patescibacteria group bacterium. GTDB lineage: Bacteria > Patescibacteriota > Microgenomatia > Levybacterales > UBA12049 > JBBTVO01. The sequence continues at coordinate 369 of JBBUBI010000042.1, read as the reverse complement.
AGAATTGCAGGTTTCGGAAAAGCGATTGGACACGCGACGAACAATGTTGCAGAATACAGAGCGGTTGTGGAGGCGCTTAGGTGGGTTTTTGAAAACGAAAAAAAACTTAAGGTTACTCGTGTAAATCTGTATCTTGATTCGAGTCTTGTTTGTAATCAAATAAATGGGCTTTTTAAAATAAAAAATGCAAACTTAAGGAATTTTTTATTTGAGATAAGAGAGCTTGAGAGTAAGATAAATTCCTCGTTATACTACACCCACGTGAGAAGAGAGCTGAACATTGAAGCGGATAAATTGGTAAACCATGCGCTAGACACGAGTATCTAATTAGCCTAAAATATGCTTAATGAAGAAATCTGCCCTTCTCTC
>JBBUBI010000041.1:0-6240 GCA_038058335.1 Patescibacteria group bacterium | reverse complement strand
TCGGAGAGATGGAAATTCTTTGTTTTGAGATATTTTATGAGATTATCCCTGTCTTTTACAAAAATCGGAAAGCGAAGATTTGAAGAATTATCGATTTGAGAATTTATTTTATCAAACATAATTCTTTCAGGAAGATTCTCCTTATAAATTTCTGCGATTTTTTTGCGATGGCTCAGGTTTGATTTTAAATTTAGAAAAGAGTCCTGAATCAGTTTTTGATAAAAATTAGGAAGATTTAAAAATCCATATAATGATTCATCCATAGGTAGTGAGAGAAGATTAATTTTTTTTAAATTGTAGTGAAAAAGTTTTCCGAATCCCAAATCATAAGTAGTCCTAATTTTCCAAGTAAGCAGTGGATAGAGCCGATCTTTAAGTTGCCTGCTAAGAGGTGGATTCTTATTTTCCCAACCTCGCAGGTCGTAGGCTTGGGACCTGCGAGGTTTATGAATAATAAGTGCACCGCCTGAGACGCCGTCGATAATTTTATCCTGGCTGAAAGAAAAAATTATCATATCCCCTACTGTTCCCGCTTCTTTTCCGTTTTTATATTTTGTACCAACTGAGTGCGCAAGATCCTCTATTAAAATAAGTTTTTTTTCTTTGCAGATTTTCGCAATTTCTTCTATATCACAGGGATATCCAAGCGTGTTCTGGATGATTACGACTTTTATTTTTGGATTATTTTCAAGCGCTTTTACAAGGTCGGACCTTGTAAAGTTTAAATTGTCTCCTGGAAGATCGACTAGTACCGGTTTAAGACCCGCTTCTTCAATAGCTTTATAAACCGCGTAGCAAGTAAAACCGTTTATCGCAACGCCGGATCCTTCTGGTAAATTTAAATTTTTGATCGCAAGAGTTAATGCTTCCCTTCCTTTAAATAGCAAAACAGCTTCTCCTCCATATTTCTTCTCAAGATATTTTTTAAGCTTCGAAGAAATCCCACCTTGGAGGTGGATTATCCTTGCCACCTCGGGAGATAGAGCTTTTAAGGCAAAGTTCAGGTTATAGTTTGATCCCAAGGAATTAAAAATGCTCATATTTCTTTTAAGATTAAGCTTGCTGTTTCCCGGGGATGAGTAAATTGAGGCGAATGGCGAGCACTATTTACAATTAACAATTTACTATTATCAATTAATTTCTCTAGGATTTTCCCATCCGACAATGGAGTAATTTTATCTTTTTCTCCCCAAATAATAAGAGTTTTATTTCTGATCCTATCAGGCGTTAGGTTTTTGTCTGATTCGATAAGACTTATCATTGTTTTTTTCATGGTTTTATCTGCTCTTTCATAATCATCCTCCCCGATCACTTTATACAAAAGTTTTTTTGCCGAAGGATTGTCTAATATCCTTTTGCCCGCTTTCGCAATAATCTTAAAGACAGTTCTTTTCAGAGTGATTGTGATGTCATTGTGATAAATTCCTGCACTGTCGATCAAGATTAGTCGTCTTATCTTATCTGGATTTTTTATTGCGAAATTCATCGCAATTCTTCCTCCATTTGAATGCCCGATAATATTTATTTTTTGTTCTTCCCCAACTTCTTTTGCCAGCCAATCGGCATAATCATCAATCGTCCAGGGTTTGTCAATTTTCTCAGTTAGTCCGGGGATCTTAAGAAGAACAGGATTCAGATTATTCTTTGTCAGGATTTTAATAAAAGGATCCCATTTTCCCAAATTATACGTCCATCCATGCAAGATATACACCTTTACAAGGTCCGACCTTGTTTTAGATTGTTTTTGTAGGATTATCATAGTCCGAATTTTTTCCTTCTCTCCTGCCAGATTTTTTCTCTTCTTGCAAGCTTTGATGCATCATTTTTATCAGCGAGTAAGTTTTCAATAACACCTTCAAGATATCTGGCGCCTTTGAATAAAATAGTTTCTCCTCCTTTGATATTTTCTTTCAGATACTTGAGGACTTCATCGGGATTTTCAAAACCAACCACTTTCTTGTGATTTGTAATCTTTGGTAATGTATGCTTTAAAACTCGCGGGCCCATGAGTATTATTTTTTCAATTTTGATTTTTGATATTAAATCCGCGAGCTTTTCGTGTTCGCTTTCTTCGCTTTTTCCCTGTTCTAGCATATCCCCTGCGACTATCCATTTTTTTTCAGCTTTTATGTTGTCAAACATATTTAGAATCGCAGTCATTGAATCGAGATTGGCATTATAACTTGAGTCGACTAGAGTAGTGTTTTTTATGCCCTTGAATATACTATTTCTTCCTGGAGGAATCCTAAATTTTGAGAAGGTTGTATCGAGCTCCATGCCCAGTTTTCTAAGAAGCAGAATGGTCATCTCAAGTGAATAATAGAATTCCTTGGGAAGCAGCAAATCAAATTTAAATATTGAGCCTTTCGTTTCAAAGACTGTTTTGCCATTTGAGATTTCATAGTTTTTTAGGTTTTCAACTTTTACTCTTTGGATTTCAGCTTTTGTTCTTTCAAACTGCATCTCAATAAGATTTGAATCTCCGTTTACGATAGCAAGATCTTTTGAGAATTCAAGAAAATATCCAAACTCATAAGCGATCGCTTCTTCAACTTCGGCAAATTTAGCATTTTCTACGAGTCCATCAAAGTTCATGCTATGGGTTTTGGTGGAATTGGTCCAGAGAGTAACGCTTGGCCTAAGAAGCGTTGCCAGGAATTTACCCTCCTCTGGTCTGTCACAATCCGCCTCTACTATATATAACTTCTGCTCGGGAGGTTTTCTGAAGGCTGAAAAAGGCGCCGCCAAAAATAAGTAAATCCATTCTGTAAGTTTTAAATTTTTTCTGTGAAGGCTGAGGATATCAAAGGGAATTCCATAGGCGCTGTTGGCATGATGTGAATATTTTGCCTTGTCTCCGATCTGAGACTCGATAAGATGAAGAAGCGTAGTCTTACCACTAGATCCAGTGACTACTATTATGTATGGCTTCCAGCTTTTAAGCTTGATCTCAGCAAAGAATCGGAAATAATACGCCAGCGGAAAATAAAATAACCTTTTTAAGCTTCCAAGCATAAAATATTCATTAATTTTATCAGAATTTGAGGCTTAACGCGAGGCAGTAGGAGTTTTGTGCCATTCTCTTGCGAAGCTATGATCGCTTGTACCGAAAAAAGCATTTCCTGTTTTTCCAACTGTTTTCTCAACTACAAACTCAAGGAATTGTTTTCTTTTCTCTTCAATTTCTCTTTCGTCTTTTCCGATTATTTTTGTTCCCATGTTCGGAGTGCAGGCGTTCATTTCATCTCTTAATCTTCTTAGGCCCTCGGGGTTTTGATCAACCCGCGCAGTTTGTCCTCCCAAATCAGCAAATTGCACAGCAAGTCGTACAATTTGTGCTTCTTTTCTGTCTTCCTGAGACAATTGACCCAAGAGCTTTCTCCCCTCTTCTCTTCTCTCTGCATCATAAGGAAAATGAGTTCCCTGAATTCCTATAGTTACGAGTTTTTTGACTTTATCTAGATTTAGGCATCTAGGTATGCCGATTTGATCAATAGCTTCCTCTGCTGCTTTAATGCTTTTTTCTACATGAATGCTATTTCTGCCGGCAAAACTTTCGTCTAAATTAGCCCCATATACAAATCCTGTATCATGATATATTGAGCCTAGAGGAATTGAGAAAATTCCTTCAGGAGTTAGATGAGAAGCTAGATGGTTATTCTCTGTGAGGACTGCCTGTGTTATTGCAAGCGCATCGTAAGTAGCTTGAAAAACAGAATGGTCTCTGTCGTGATAAAAAAGATTAGCATTTGGATATCCTCTTTCTCTCATTTCACTTTCCTCGCAGAACATATTGCTTGCGTTCTGGAAATGAAAAAAAAGATTATAAGAAAGATCTCTTTTAGTATCGGAAAACATAGGATTCTCAAAGAGAGTATTTATTTGAGAAAAAATTTCTCTGCCCACAATGCGAGGATCTTCCTTCATCCGAAATGGATAATGTTCTACTTCAACTCTATTCATATCTTCCTGAAATATTTAATTCAGGGCATGATTATACCACTCTTGGCATTTAAAATTAAGTTTGGATTGACAGTAAGGTATTTTCGAGAATAAAGCGTTGGCTTACATTGGTAGTTTTAATAGTAGTTCTTCCCTTTTCTAGCATTTGGATTATTTTAACAAAATCAACGAGGTCCGACCTCGTATCGCTTAGCATGATTTGTCTTAGAGCTAGAATTGAGCTTTCGAGAAAATTTATTGCCTCCTCCCTACTCTTTCCGTAGTCTTGAGCAAGCTTGAGTTTGTATCCGGCATTTTCTGAGACTAAGTTTTCTAATATTTTTTTAAAATCTGCAACTTCTTTTTCATCTATTGCTTTAGTTTCTTCCTCAAGCTTTATAGTTTTACATCTTGATAAAATTGTCGGAAGAAGAATATTGATATTTTCCACCACCAAAAATATAAAAGTATTTACAGGTGGTTCTTCAAGTATTTTAAGAAGCGCGTTTTGAGACTCGATAGTTATGCCAAGCGGTGCGTTTATGATAAGTGCTTTTGAATTTCCTTGGAACGGTTTTAGGAAAAGTTTCTTGGTAAAATTCCTTACCTCTTCGATGCCTACTGTTTTCTCAAAGGATTCGATAGTCAAATCAAACTGGCTTGTTTCTTTTTCAAGGCAAATTGATTTAGCTTTCTGAAGCGCAGACTCATTGTTTTTTCCTGAAATAATAAATGATTGCATTGTTAACTATTGAATTATACCGTAGTTTTACCTACTATAATAGTAATGCCCGGTACTGATATTTCTGCTTCACAAGGCGCTACGCTGCTTGATGTTCTTCTTTCGGAACACTTGATTACCCCTGTTCAGGTAGATGATATTAAAGTCAAAAGCGCAAGTCAGGGAGTTACTCAGGAAGAAGTCCTGAATTCTCTCGGAATTATTCCGCCCAATAAAATTTCTGAGGCAAAAGCAAAGCTTCTTGGTATTCCATATATATCTCTTACATCAATTTCTTTTTCTCCCGTAGCATTAAGTAAGATTCCCCGCGCCGTTGCCGAGAGATTTCATATAATCCCGTTTCTATTTGATGAGAAGACCAATGTGCTTTCAGTTGCAATGTCCAATCCTGTGGATCTTGAGGCGCTTGAGTTCGTCCGCCAAAAAACCGGATTAGTTCTTAAGACTTTTGCGGCATCTGAGGAAGAAGTAAAAAAGGCAGTGTCACAGCAGTATAGGCAGGAGATCGTAGGAGAAGTTGGTGAAGCGATAAGGGAAACAGAGGAGCTTACGAAGACCAAAACAATCGACAGTAAGGAAATCGCAGAAATTATTCAGGAGGCGCCTATTGCCAAGATTGTCTCAACTATCCTTGAGTACGCCGTATCAAGCAGAGCATCCGATGTCCACATTGAGCCTCAGACGGATAGGATACGTGTGAGGTATAGAATAGACGGTATTCTTTATGACAAGCTTAGTCTTCCCAAGTCAGTGCAGGAAGCAGTAATTTCCCGTATCAAAATTCTTTCGGATATGAAGATTGATGAGCATAGGACTCCTCAAGACGGCCGTTTTAATTTCAAGGTTGATAACAACGAGGTGGATCTTCGTATTTCTGTAATGCCTACTACATTTGGCGAAAAGATTGTTATGAGGCTTCTTCGTAAATCAGGAGGAGTTCCGAGTCTTCAGGAGTTGGGACTACGAGGCGTATCAATGAAGAGTCTTGAGTCAGGAATACTTCGACCTCACGGAATAATAATCGTCTGCGGACCCACGGGATCAGGTAAAACGACAACTCTCTACTCGGTTTTGGAAAAACTTAATACAACGCGCGTCAACATAATGACTCTTGAAGATCCCGTCGAGTATCAAATGCAGGGCATAAATCAAGTGCAGATAAATCCTGCAGTTGGTCTTACCTTCGCAACGGGACTGAGGTCATTTTTGAGACAGGATCCCAATATCATTCTAGTTGGAGAGATCAGAGATAAGGAGACTACGGAGCTTGCGCTTCAAGCCTCTCTTACGGGGCATTTGGTATTCTCTACTCTTCATACCTCAGATGCGGCTGGTGCAATTCCGCGTCTTATTGATTTGGGAGCTGAGCCATTCCTGCTATCCTCTACAATGAATGCAGTTGTAGGACAGAGAATAGTAAGGAAAATTTGCTCTAATTGTAGGCAAGTACAGGCCCCCCTTCGCCAGATAGCAGATGAGATTAGGGGTGTATTGGGCAAACTATGTCCTCCAATTAATGGTGAGGGAATCAAAATTTACAAGGGCAAAGGTTGTGA
>JBBUBI010000040.1:0-2317 GCA_038058335.1 Patescibacteria group bacterium | reverse complement strand
CTATCTTTCTTGATCATTGCACGAAAAATCCAGAGCGTCAAGGTTGACAGAAAGTTGACATTTTAATTTTTGTCGCTATCCCAGGGAGTCATTAATTGAAAGTAATTTCCATCTGGATCTGCAAGCGTTGCGATCCATCCATCCCATTCTCCCATCTGATAGGGCTTGGCAATTACTTTTGCTCCTAGCTTTTCTATTCTTTCGAATTCTCCCTTAACATCATCTGTTTCAAAATTAAACATTACTCTTTCAGGATTTGGGCTTTTGCCTTTTACTTTATCGTGTGGCCCTATATTCAAGAAACAGCTCCCGACCAAAAATCCGGTATATCCGCCGTCTTCCATCTCAGGTTTCTTATCAAAAACCTTTCCGTAAAAATCGGCTAATTTCTTTGGATTTTCAGAAAAAAGTAAAATTGAATTAAAATTTAACATAATTTATCACCTACCTCCATATGTTTCCTGAAAAAGTATACCAAAAACTAGGTTTTTTTCCAAAATAGACAAAGTGCGGGTGCTAATAAAACACTTACTGCCAATATTGTATATTCTCCTAGAAAAGAAGGTTCATTGCCCGTCGTGATATCATCAAGCGCTGCATAATCGAGAAAAAGCAAGATAATTAAGAAAAATATAATTAAAATCTTTGACAACTTCATGAGGAAATTATAGCAGAGGGGCGATTATGATTTTTCATCAACACTCGATTGGAAGCCTGGAAATCTTATTTTGCGATTTTGGAGGAAAGAAGAATTTACGAGATCTTCAAAAAATGGCAAACTCTGTACGGAGGGTTCCTTAAACAAAATTTCAAAAATTCTTCTTGGTTCTTTAACAAGAATTTGATATTTTTTTGTAGAAGTCCAATACCGCCTTTCTCCAATTTCTACACCAAAATGACTCCTAAAGGCTCTCGGTATTTTAAATGCTATGTTCGAATCTTTAATGGGAACTCTTGACTCTATTCTTGTAAGTTTTGCAAATAAAACTCCCAGAACAAAAGGTGCAAAAAGTTCTCTGCTCTGGGTAATTTTTTCTATTTCGTCTTTATCACCTTCTGGATTGCAAACAAAATCAAATTCATCACTGTCTAAATAAACCCTTACTTCTTCCTTCCTGTCGTCTTTAATTCTACCAACTTTCCCAAAAGTTTTTCTCAAAAGATCTATCTTTTCCTCATCTTGAGAGCCTGAGCCAATGTACACTTCTCCTTTGGAACCAAGATTTTTAGTCTGAAAAATTCCCGTAGCAAATCCTCTTAGGAATGCATTGCGTATATTTCTCCTCAAAGATTCATCTTCTATAATACCCGAGTCTGCTTTCTGCTTTGGCTCAACAAACTCCATAGGCTTTATGGAATTAGCATCTGTCGAAGTTTGAATATGTACGGGACTATGTGATGGCGGTTCTTCTTCTCCTAAAGCCGGTCGAAAAATATCATCAAAAATCTGCCCATTTTTAGGCAAGCTCACTGTGGTAGCCTCGTGCCTGCGAGCTTTAATTCTTTTGACAGTTCTGCGGTATATACCTTCACCATCGATAACTAGTGGAAGATTGGATAATTCAATAGGCTGTGTTCCATTTGATGAGATAACTCCTCTTCTTTCACATACTTCATCAAATCCCAAACCAAAATAATCAGCAAGTTGTTCATCGGTGTAAAGAAGATTTTCGCCTCGATCATCTCGAAGTCTTGCCATGGAACGAAATAGTACATTTCTTGCCTCTTTTGAGGTTCCCTGCATTTTAAGTATATACGCTGTGTTCGCAGCTGCTAATTTTTCTTTAAAACCGGCCATAATCCTGGATTATAAACCGATGCAGTTAAAATATCAATCGAGAAAATTATATCACAGACTTATTTTTTTGAAGAATTTGTCTTAAAAAATCCGACTGCAAGAGGCAGGATAAAAGTTAGGACGTAGTATAAATAAACATCGAGTTTGTAATACCCGTCTGCAGGATTGAACGCTTTTACGAGAAATAGATAGTCACATATTATGGCAATTGCTGTCCAGGCAATAGATGTTAATAAATAATAGTTAAGTGAATCGCTTTTAATTTTTTTAAACAAAACCCACAGAGTAATGAATATTCCTATCGGTGTAATTATCCAGCCGATCAAAGAAACAGGAACAAGTGTAAACAATAGAATTCCAAGCCCGTAACCAATTAGCCAAAGCAAGAATCCCCATCCAAACAAATCTACCAAGGTTTTCTTACTCATAAAACAATTATAGCAAAACCAGCTTATCCTCCTTGACAAGCAATATAGAACAATATATTCTACAAATAGATGTCAGAATCAGCTAACAAAA
>JBBUBI010000039.1:0-3443 GCA_038058335.1 Patescibacteria group bacterium | reverse complement strand
AAACCAAAATTTCAAAAACCTATTTCCGAGGAATTTCTACCAGAGGAGCCAACCCCAAACCCGGACCGACACGGTCAGGAGTCCACAAGTCGCCGTGCAAGCCACGAGTCCCGCGCCAACCACCAGCAACTGCGCGGCGGGCACCCCGTTTTTCACTTTCATATGTATCAGTCGCCGTATAATTGAATCCATAATCTTTTCCGTGTATTCTTACACCAGTTGCCTTGAAATGTTTTAGACCAAGCTCAGGCCATTCAGGAAAATGTCCGACTCTCGTAATTAGCCCTGCTCCAGGATATTTTCTTTCGTTTTGTAATTTTCTCTCTTCAAGAAGACCAAGCTGATCCTCAAAAGGAATATTTTGATTTCCTCTTAAGTAAAACTCTGCCGGATCTTTTTTAAATGCCAGAAGTGCAGGCTCTGCTGTCAAATCCTCAAGCGCAGGATTTAAATACCAATATTTCATTCCTTCTCCCCGAAGGCTTCCTGGAGTCTTGCCTGCGGTTTCGTAAACGGCAAATCCATCTTTTTCCATGTGCTCGACCAGCTTTTGGATCTCGAGGGATAAAGGAGTTCTGACAACTTCTATTTTTGCAGCCTGTTCGGACTGGGATTTTGGTTGTGCGAACCTCTCGGGCAAAAGTTCTTGCCTGCCCAAAGAATCAACAAAATCATTAACAAGGGCTATGCCGCTTGCGTATTTACTCCTATCTTCATCAGACATAGGAATTTCTTTATAATTCATTACCATAGATACGGTTTATACCACAACTATAAGCTGTTGTCAAGCACAAAAACCACACGTGCTATAGCTTCGCTAATTCCTCATCAATAAACATATCTATCTCTCCGCCAAGGACTGCTTCGGTATTGGATGTCTCCGCTCCAGTTCGCAAATCCTTTACCATTTGATATGGATGCAAGACATACGACCTTATCTGGTTGCCCCATCCGGGAGTTTTATATCCCCCTTTAATGGCGTCCTCTTCTTTTTTTCTTTCTTCTTCTTTTACGATCCACAATTTTGCTTTAAGAATTTTCATCGCAAACTCTCTGTTTTGACCCTGATACCGCTCGTTCTGAGCTGTGACCACAATACCTGAAGGCTTGTGCTTAAGTCTTACTGCGGTTGAGACTTTATTGACGTTCTGCCCGCCATGTCCGCCTGCGCGGAAAAAATCCCATTCCACGTCGTCGTCTCTGACCTCAATACCCGAGTCATCTTGTATGTCTGGCATCACTTCGACCAAAGCAAAGGAAGTATGACGAAGTTTGTCCGCATTAAATGGAGAAAGTCTAACTAGTCTATGCACTCCTGCTTCTCCCTTAAGATATCCATAGGAGAATTTCCCATCCACTGAAATCACCACGCTCTTTAGCCCTGCTTCTTCACCTGGAGTCTCGTTCAAAACTTCATATTTCCATCCTTTTTTTTCAAAATATCGTGAATACATTCGGAATAACATCTGCGCCCAATCCATTGCCTCAACTCCTCCTTGACCGGAATGAATTGAAAGAATAGCATTTTTTTCATCGTATGGTTTTGAAAGATAAGCAAAGACTTCCAATTTATCCAAAAGTTTTTCAGCTTCTTCATGCTTACCCTCTGAAACCAAAGTACTTAATACGCTTATGTCTTCTATCTCCTTATGGAGATCTGATAATTCTTTCATTTTGGCTGAAGCATTTTTTTGATCTTGCCAAAAAGAGGGATCTGTGCTTTGGGCTTCTATCTCACGAGCGAGTCTTTTTTTTTCTTCAACGTTGAATTTCTCAATAAGATTATCGACTCTGTCTTTTATATTCTCCATTTATTTTATAAGAAGTGTTCCGATCAAAAATATGCTCATGATGCCCATTATCAGTGCAGTAAGCCCGCCTAGAATATTTAAAACTGGCGAGTTTGTTTTTTCACCCATAATTTCTTTATTATTGGCAATAAGTAAGATCACTATTATAAGAGGAGGAGCAATTATACCATTAATAACCGCGGAGTAATAAAGTGCTGTGATGGGATTTATATTTATGAAATTAATGAGAAAACCTACCAAAGTTGCAATAATGATTGCGCCATAAAATCCGTGTGCTCTCTTAAACTTCTGAGACAAACCCTCCCGCCATCCAAACGCCTCAGATATTGCGTAAGAAGCAGATCCTGCCAGAACCGGTAATGCAAGTAGTCCCGTTCCGATTATTCCTAAAGCAAATACCAAAAATGCAAAATCCCCTGCGAATGGCTTAAGAGCCAAGGCTGCATCCTCGGCACTTCCAATATTTGTTATACCGTTTTTAAAAAGGGTCGCACCAGTCGTTACGATAATAAAAAACATAATTAAGTTTGAGAAAAGCATTCCCGATATGGTATCCACTCTTAATTTTCTGATATCTCTATTCGTAACCTTTGGTGTTCCAACTCCCATTGCTGTCAGTTTATTTTCCGCAACTTCTTCTTCTACTTCTTCTCCTGCCTGCCAGAAGAAAAGATATGGAGAGATTGTAGTACCTAGAATTGCAACCATATTGAGTAAGTATACTTTGCTAAATTCGACATGAGGAATTAGGGTAGAGACAAGCACTTCTCCCCAGTCGATTTTTACGGCAAAAGCGGTAAATACGTACCCAAAAAGAGCAAGTCCAAGATATTTTAGATACCTGGAATACACTTTATATGACACGAATACTTCAAGCACCAGGGTCAAAGCTACCATGAATATCAGCCAGAAAACAAAAGGTAAGTCCACTAGAAGTTGTGCAGAAGCTGCCATCGCACCAAGATCAGCTCCGATATTTATGCTATTTGCGACAAAAAGTAAAAGTACCACAGTGTAAAGTAATTTCTTTGAATAATGCCTTCTGATAACCCCTGCTAAGCCTTTGCCAGTCACAAGTCCTATTCGTCCGCACATTTCCTGAATAGCTGTCATCAGAGGAAAAGAAAATAGAGCAAGCCAAGCTTGAGAAAATCCAAAAATCGCACCTGTTTGAGAATATGTCGCAATTCCCGACGGATCATCATCAGATGCGCCTGTTATAAAACCAGGGCCCAGAAATTTAAAAAGTTTCTTAATTTTTTTCATCTAGAATCTGTTGCAAATTTGTTCACATGCTTTCTTGATCTGACTTTTTGGATAATCCTGAAGAGATTTCAGGTCATTTATTAACTTCTGAATCTGAGGAGATGAAGACGCAATTTCCGACGTATCGATATTAACCGCCTGCTCCTTAATGGAGTCTATTTGTCCGCGAATTACATCTTCAAGCTTTTCCTTACTTTCTGACAAAATAACACTTGGCATTTTCCGAGATTTATTATCAATTGAAAAACCTCCACGCAAGAAAATAACCAAACCAGCTATCAAAGCCAAGAAAACTATCAGAGCTGCTCCTACTCTTTTTTTATTCCAGGATTCTTCAATTTCTTCTTCTTTTTTCAGTTTTTTCAT
>JBBUBI010000038.1:0-9423 GCA_038058335.1 Patescibacteria group bacterium | reverse complement strand
AGAGTTCAAATTTAGCTTCTTCTCTGATACTTTTTTGGTCTATCACTCACAAATATGTCTCCAGCGATTGGGATCCTGCTCAGAAATGTTTTCGTAGCACCTTCCCATTCCGGTACTTGTCCATGCCTTGAGAGTATTTGATCATAATGAGCTACACGCTTGAGCGAAACTGTTTCCCACCCAAAATCTTGGGTTGCGCTTCTTCTTGACTGCTCACGCAATTCTTTAGCATATTCTTCGGGCAAATCCAGAACATTTCTTATTTTCTCTGCTAGACTGCCTGGATTCTTGGGCTCTGCCATTAAACCTTTAAGTTCGTCTCCAATTGCTCTTTTTTGTCCAGCTATATTTGTGCATACTACAAGAACTCCCGACATCCTCCCTTCAACAATTGTCCGATTGAATCCCTCTCCGCCCACTGATGGAGCTACTACGACATCTGCGGTTCTATATGCTTTAGTTAAATCCGGCTTTGACAATGATCCGAGAAACTCAACATCAGGAATATCTTCTCTGCGAACGAGCTCTTCTAAAGCCTCCGTCATATCTCCTCTACCGGTTAATTTAAGCTTGACGTTATAATCAGCTTTTACGTTTTCTTTGTGGGCCAAAAGAAGATCATCAAGCCCTTTTCTCTTATCATGCCTTGCAACTACAAGAACAGTCCTCTTTCCATCCGTCTTCCACTCCTCAAAAATTTCTCCATCAGGAGTAAAGTCTCTAACCTCGAAGCCATTTGGAATTATTGAATAATCTTGCGGGTTATACTTATACCAAAAATCTCTTGTATCTTCAGTTACTGCGCTCCATGAGGAAAATCCATCCCGAAGAGTCTGTACCCATCCGGGTGTAAATCCGACCGGCAGGAAAAATTTATTAAACTTGACTCTTTTGGCTCTTGTCAATATTTCTCGCACAAACTCCGTAATCCTCTCAACTCCTCCATCCGGCATGCCAGCATGCTGAACAGCAGCGAAGGGAACAAGTCTTCTGTTCTCATCGATTTTAGGATTAGCAGATATAAGAGTATGAGCAGCAAAAGGGATTGCAGGCTCATGACATTCAACTATGTGAGGCCTCGCGTCCTCAAGAATGTCGCGGGCGCTACGCTTACTAAAAGCAAACCCAACTTCAAAATCAGTACTGTCAACTATCGCGGGGACGCCTCTGCCCAAATGATAATCGGAATCATCTTTTTTTTCAAATGGATACCGCAATGGCGCAGGTCTGACTGTCTTCACATCGCATCCTAGTCTTTCAAGATGAGGAATGCTCTCCTCAATCATACTGTTAACCCCACTGGGTAATCCATTTATCTTGCGGTATGGAGAGTGAATTAATAATCTTATTCTTTCAGATCTGGCCACTCGTGGATTTTACAATTTTATGAGCTTACTTTCAAGTTTGTGCCCCTAGACTACTTCGCTGCGGGCTTGAAGACCGAGAAGATAAAGTACAGCTTCTTTTTTGTATCGCCTATCGCCTCTTGAGTTAATTCTTATTGCTGGAAGCTTGCCTCTTTTGCCCCATCTTTTAATTGTCAAAGGAGAAACCCTAAGAATTTGTGCAACTTCACGGACAGTGAGAAGATCGGGTAGGTTATCTAGTGATATGGTTTGAGTGATCATAGGCTCAGGACTAATACTATGTAATATAGACCTAAAACTAAAGTAACAAAATGCAACAATGATGTCAAGAGGTAATTTAAGGGAAATGGCTGATGCAGCAACATATTCCTCCAATAAATCCCTGAAACTGACTTTTCAAGCAAATAAAAAGACTCCGGCAAAGGAGTCTTTTCTAAATTAACCAAACAAGGAAACTATTTAAGCTCTACTGTTGCGCCTGCTGTAGTTAATTTCTCTTTTGCTTCTTCAGCAGTCTTTTTGTTGACTGCGGTCATTACTTCTTTTGGAGCTGCGTCTACCAAATCCTTGGCCTCTTTGAGTCCTAGAGTTGGCACTAATTCTCTAAGTGCTTTAATTACACTTATTTTGTTTGCTCCTGAAGATGCAATTACGACATTGAAGACCGTCTGCTCTTCTGCAGGTTCTCCTGCATCTGCTGGAGCTGCTCCTGCGGCTGCTGGTGCTGCCATCATTGCTGCAGAAACTCCGAATTTTTCTTCCAAAGCTTTTACAAATTCTGAAAGTTCGAGAACTGACATCTCTTCAACTGTTTTTATTAAATCGTCTTTTGATACTTTTGCCATCAATTCTCACCCCCTTCAAAATCTTGCTTACTGTCTTCAGTCTTCTGACTACCGCTTTCGACTTTATTTTCTTGGTCGCTAGGCAAATCTTTTTCTACTTCATTAGCAGTACCCTCTATATCTTTTGTTGTATTTTCAGTTTTCAATTCTTCTACGACAACTTCTTGATTAGATTTCGCAATAGGCTGCTTGCCATTGCTGTCGACAGTAGTCTGTGGTCTGTTTGCGTTTATAGCGTTTAAGGTCATTACCAATTTTTGTAAATTCCAGCTGAGTGCTCTGTGAAGACCGAAGATTGGTGACTTAAGTCCGCCTACAACCTGCGCAAGCAGTATTTCCCTAGAAGGGAGCGAGGCAAGTGTAAGCACTTGGTCACTAGTAAGCGCTTGTCCATCCATAATGCCAAATTTGATCGTGGGAAGACCTAAATTTTTGAGTGTTTTAGCCAAATGCTTAAGAGGTGCTATTACATCTTCGTATGCAAAAAGCGTTGCGGTTGGATTGTTAAATCCTTCCTCGTGTCCATCTGCATTTATACTTGCTTTGCTTAGAGATAGTTTGAGAAGAGTATTTTTTGTTACGACCAATTCTGCATTCGCATCCTTGAGAGCTCTTTTGAGTTCTTCAAGCTGTTTGTGCGTCATGCCCTGATAATTGGTGAACACCATAGCTTTTGATTTACCTACTTTTTCGGCAATCTCAGCCACAAGCTGTTCTTTTTTCTCTCTGTTTTTGCTGACTTTTTTTACATCCATACTATTATTCAATAAAAAAGCACTCCTAAAGAGTGCCATGCCGAGCAATTTCATGCTTGGTTGATCCTCGGTAGGTGTTTTAATCCTTTCGGAAACCTACTGTCTTAGGTTTTGTTAGTTTACCAAAGATCTGACCGTTTGTAAAGAGAATAATTCATCTTGAGATAATCTATAGTCTTCCGCCGGCGGCTTTTACAGCATACGAGGCCAAACTTTTCAAAGCTCCCTTAAATTCCTGCACGATTTTTTCATTCTGTAGTTTTTGTAAAGCATACTCGAAACCTTCTCCGCGTGACTCCAGAAAAAGCTGCATCCTTGAAACAGTCGGTCTTGTAACTTTAAGCGCTGCGGAAATATGAGAATCCGGAAGATTCTCCTTCAGAAGAATGGTCATCGCAAGACGTTTCGCAAGCATTAGCCGCTCAGTAGGCGTCAAGAGTGAAAGCAGAAATCCATTCATCTCTTCCTCTTTCGTAAGCTTGGTGAGAACAAACTCAAGAGTCCTTATAAGATCCTCTTCAACTTTTTGATCAAGCTTAATTCTTGAAACATGCGGCATACAATGCATCATATATTAATATATGATACATTGTCAATGGAATTTTAGTTATTTTTGATAAATACTGGTATTTGTAATAAATGCTTGAGAGATTATATCGGACTATATAAACTTTCTACGAGCTTTCGGTCGGGATTCCGTTGTGGCGGTGACATTGAATGTTTCAATAATTTAATGTTTAAAACATTTAAAATTTAGAAGTCAAAAATTCAAAACATTGAAATTTTAAATCATTTTTGATAGTATCAAATAAATGTTTACTAAATTAAATGAAGAACAACTTGATAAATTATCAGATATCTTTTCTGATCTAGGACTTGTTGGAGTCGCAGCAGTAGTGTTGCCCGCTATTTTTGATAAATTAAATTTATTAACAGCAGCATTTGGTGTTTTGGCGACGATTGTGCTATGGTACATGAGTCTTTGGATTAGGAGGTGATAATATATGACTGATGCTTTAATTGGATATTTGATTCTTGCTGTTTTAGGGCTTATACTTACACTGACAGCGCTCCCTACAATGCTTAACAAGAAAAAGAAGAAATAATTTATTTTTCAGACCTCGTAGTTCTTTCTTCTAAATTATATTGTTTCATTTTTAGATCAATTAGGTTAATTAGAAATTAGGTCAATTTATATCATCTTTTCACCGGATGTCTATTCCCTTCATATCGACCCCTTGAAAGTTTAATGTAGTAGTTATTATTTCACCTGAGCCGTTGGACGAGAAGCTCGAGGAGTTGCCGGCTAGATCAAAGGCTTTGACCCTGACATACCAAGTACCGGAGGACAGACCCGTGGCTCCACCACAAGTAGTGGTTGAAAGAGAACAGCTTGCGGTACTGCTCGTAGAGCTTGTCACACCGGAAGAAAAACCACTATCCTGTGACCAGTCTACCGAGTAGTAATCTAACCCGCTACCACCAGTATCAGTTGAAGCCCCCCACCTAAACGTTGGCGTGGTGTCTGTATTTGGTGTGGTGGTTGAAGGCGTACCGGGGGTAGTCGGAGCGGTCACATCAATAGTTATTGAAAGATTTCCTGAAGCATCTGAGGTATTACCTGCCGTATCCACCTGTTTGGCATTCATGGTCGCATGAGCTCCTTCAGACAAAGCTGAGGATGTGATAGTGACTGTGCTTCCGGAACAAGCTCCTGAACCTTTGGATGTTACGTTATCATACAGAGTGACAGTCGATCCGGACACACAGGACATAGTAAAATCAGGAGTGTTATCAGAAGTAATATTATCAGCTGAAGATGAACCGGAGTCTGTACCTGCAGTCATGTCAGGAGTACCCGGCGCGGCATCTGCGGTCACATCAATAGTTATTGAAAGATTTCCTGAAGCATCTGAGGTATTACCTGCCGTATCCACCTGTTTGGCATTCATGGTCGCATGAGCTCCTTCAGACAAAGCTGAGGATGTGATAGTGACTGTGCTTCCGGAACAAGCTCCTGAACCTTTGGATGTTACGTTATCATACAGAGTGACAGTCGATCCGGACACACAGGACATAGTAAAATCAGGAGTGTTATCAGAAGTAATATTATCTGTTGAAGATGAACCTAAGTCTGTGCCTGTAGTCATATCAGGAGTACCCGGTGCAGCGTCTGCTGTCACATCAATAGTTATTGAAAGATTCCCTGAAGCATCTGAACCACCCTGTTTGGCATTCATGCTCGCATGAGTAGCTTCAGACAAAGTTGAAGAAGTAATAGTAACCGTAGAAGAAGAACAAACTCCGGTACCGACGGATGTTGTGTTGTCATACAAAGTGACAGTGAGTCCGGAAATACAGGAGATGGTAAAGTCAGGAGTGGTATCAGAAGTAATATTGTCTGTTGAAGATGAGCCTAAGTCTGTGCCGGCAGTCATATCGGGAATGCCGGGCGTCGCATAATAATCTACTACAAGAACAGGACGTAATGAAGTACTGGCATGACTGGCTGAGTAGATAGAGAAATATTCATTTGAACTAAACCCTGCCGGCGGACCAGTATTGCTGAAATCCCGACTGCTGCGGAGACAATAGTAGGTGCTGCCCGTTTTGATCACCCAAGACGTGGACAGATTTGGGCTGGTGTAGAGGGGTAGCGGTAGACATACCGCTCGTGTTCCGCCAAGGACTGCCGCTATCAGCCGAGCCTCCTAGGCAATTATCATAGAAAGTTTCCATGTTTCCGCTGGTAAGCGGATCTTGTGCCGACCAATCCAGATCAACTATCTGAACATCAAAATCGGTATCAGTCACATCCTGTAATACGGCTAGCTTTAGATTGACCTGAGTTACTGTGCCGCCAGCACCGATCGATGATGTGTCAAATTTTAATGCACTCCGATATACATTGAAGTTGTCGGAGCCGAAATTAAAATTTACTTGGCCGACGATCATGACTGTACTGCTGACGTTAACAGATGAAGAAGTATTCCTGGCCGTCGAATAGCTGGCAGAAGCACCTTGCACATACCCATCGTCGGTAGATCCGGCGAAATCCGGATCAATTATTACAGGATAGGATGCTTTATCCAACCATGACGCAGGAACACCGGTATATAGATACTGCTCTCCGCTGATTTCTTTGGAAAAACGCTTTGTTTCACCCTTACTGTGCTTCGCATCTTCTGATGTGGGAACAGGAAAGATTAGATCTCCGACTTTAAATTCTTTTTCAAGAAAGCCCTGCGGTAAATTCATTCCGCTGACTTCTGTCTCTATTACCAGCAAGTCTCCAAACTTCCAGCCTGTTGGTTTTTCTGAAAGAATCAATTCTTCTTTAAGACCCTTTTCAGAAAGTGTCAGCTCGTGCCGTAGACTTCCTGCTTCACGTATAAACTTATTCTCCTTTATTTTTCCTTCCTTAAGCTCTGCAATCGGGGTAAAATTTTGAGTATCGGAATTAAGATAGCCAATCCTTGATGTTTTCTGAGTAAGATTCATACCATCTACCCGTACTGTGCCGTCTTTCCCTATAGAAACTTGGGTACCTTCCCCTTTATAAATATCGCCTTTCAACTTTAAAGTCGTATCTATCGGATGCCAATTGCCCTCTGCGTCCTGATAATTAATTGGCTCTGAGTAAAACTGTGCTTTTATTGTCCCATCCGGCTGTCTGACATGGACCGAGTCCTTGGTCATCTTTACAATTTGAGAAGCAGGCGGTTTTACCACAACCTTCTCCGGCTGATTATTTGAAAGTTTGATAAAAATAAAGATAGCTCCGGCAAGTAAAACTACACCCAAGACGGCAATTAAGATTTTTTTAAATTTCATTATTACGATTAATTATAACATTACTTAAATTTAAAACTTAAAAGTAAATTTCTAATTTCTAATTGCTCTAATTTCTAATCAAGTTCTAATTCAAAAAAATCCCAAGTTAACTAACTTTTTTATAAATTGTGTTGAAAATAAGATTAAGCTCTTTTGCTTCTTGCCACAAAACTCTCGCGTCCTCCCTTAGCTCTGGGACTGCAGTAACTATCATTCTTAAAAAGTGTTTCGATTCCCTTGCTTCTTTTTTGCAGATGCCAATTTTATGTCTAAAATCTAATTTGCTTTCTGCGTCATCCGCTTCACTATAGTTTGCCCCAACGCTTGTCCCGGCTTTAACCAATTGAGTTATTAGAGGATTTGTAATTGAACTTTTAGGAATCTCATGGCAGAATTTGATTACGTTTTCTCCAAATTTTGCAGTTCTCTCTTCCAAATCAAATTTACTACTTTTCATTAGGTCAATTAGAAATTAGAATAATTAGGTCAATTTTCAAGCTTACTTCTCATCCACTAAGCCTTTTCGAGGTTCAACCTCGAAAATCTACTTTACCGATTTTTTCCCTAGATCTTGTGCCTTTTGACGATAAAAGGATTTAAGTTCTCCCAGAGTAAGAGGGGCGATCATGCGGGGAAGAAAACTAAAGTCTTCTACTTTTAGAAAGTCAGAAGCAAGAATGAATGGCTCTAGTTGCATTCTAAACTTTATTCGTACTCCTTCAATCAGCTCCCATACAGTAAATTTCTCAAGGAGAAAGTAAAGATCCACAAAATCTTTAACGGTATTCCGTTGTGTTATTGTCAAGAACTTGTTAACAGCAATGTCGGTAAGACTGTCAGTTTTAATACCATTTAGTTCATTGGGTTTCTCAATCTGCTTGTACGGATAATAGCCAAAATCAACTTTAAGCGTTGTTGTATTGTTAAATTTGAGCAAAAAAATATAAACAACTTCCTGAAATTCTGAAGTGAATGTAAAACTATGCTGCCTGCTTAAATCTTGGAAGAAGGTAAATATCGTTTCTGTATCAATATTTTTTTCGCTAAAGAAATCAAGATCTTCCGAATATCTGTGCTGAAGATAAAAAGCGCTTAGAGCTGTTCCGCCGGTAAAATAAAAATTAGTCGATAAAAACCCACTTTTTTTTACTTCAGCCAAAATGATGTTTTGTTCCTTGGTAAGGATAGATACTTTCCCCATATAAGTAGCTCTAAAAGCCGTTTTCTTATTGGAAATAATTCGAGCTTATCCCAATATTTTTTTACATCAGAGAGTTTAATTTTTTCATCTTTGCCCGGACCGTAATTAATCATACGTTCCAAGATAAATATTCTTCCTCCCTCGGTCTTTTCAAGGTCTTTTTTATTATAGTCCCACAGGGAATGCATAGCTTAATTATATACTATCATACTACTTTTTGCAGGCAAAAGTTAAATATCTAACTCCTAACTACTCTAGTTTAATTTTAAATTTTTAATTTATAATTTCAATTGAATGTTTCAATGACTTAATGTTTAAAACGTTTAAAATCTAGATTTCATTTCAAATCGTAAACTGTTTTAGCTTGTTGTAAAAGCCTTTTCGAGATTAAACCTCGATTTTAGCGGATTGTCTACCCCTTGAATAAGTGTTGCAACGCTAGAAGTAAATTTGACAAACTGGTATACTACTGTATATACTATAGAGTACCATGAATTACGCAGTAGTTACTACTAAAGTTGATCCACAAGTAAAGATAGAGGCACAGAAAATAGCCGGGGAGCTTGGTATGCCCTTAAGCGTGGTCATTAAAGCGTTTTTAAAACAGCTCATTAGGACAAAATCCTTAGAATTCAGCGCACGCAGTGAAGAACCAAGCGAGTATTTGATTAAAACAATAAAACAGGCGTTACAAGATAGGAAAGAAGGAAAAGCATCGCCTGTTTTTAATACTGGTAAAGAAGCTGTAAAATGGCTTGAGCGACAGGGGATATGAGAGTTCAACTTGCCCCAAAGCTTATTGATAAACTCAAAAGACAAGATGTACGAACCCGCAAGAGTTTTAAAAGAGCAATCGATCTTTTCTCCGAAGACCCCAACAACTTAGAATTAGATAATCACAAGCTACACAAAGAGTGGGAAGGATTTAGCAGTATTGATGTAACAGCTGAATTAAGGGCAATATTTCAGGAGAACAGAGAAGAAGAGGTACCTATTGCATATTTTGCTGCACTTGGAACCCACAAACAGTTATATAAGTAATAACTTAACATTAAAATATCAGCAACCGATCCACAGGAGCCCTTCTCAAGCAATTTAATTTTAAATTTTTAATTTTCAATTTTAAATCAATTCTAAATTTTTTAATTTTTAAACATTGAAAATTCAATTATTGTAACATTCATTTCAAATTTAAAATTTTCCCGCTGATAGTTTTCAGTCGGGATCCCGCTGCGGCGGTGACAAATTGAAAATTAGTCTGCTACTTCTCATCCACTATCCACCAGTCGGGAAGCAAATTTAAAACTTAAAATTTAGAAGTCAAAAATATCTTTCGACTCTGAGCTCAAGACCGAAGGGCAAGTTAGAAATTAAAATTATATTTTACCGGGCAATCCCCTATTAGGCCATGGGCTGCCGCT
>JBBUBI010000037.1:0-5212 GCA_038058335.1 Patescibacteria group bacterium | reverse complement strand
AAGATGCAAGGTAATTAAAGCGCCTGCTTTAATTGATAAATTGCTTGGTGAATACCCAGCCTGCCCGATATTTATTGTTGCTTCTGTTGCCATTTGATTTTCTGAATTTTGTGCAGATGTAGATTTGAACATACCTTGCCAGATATTTTCCAATGTAAAATTACCTCCGGTTAAAGCAAGCGCATTGTTGGCATTAAAAATAGCTAAAAGTATAAGTGCAAATGCTGCGATTCTTATAAATCTTTGGTGTAATGCATCTCCGAGTTTGGTCGCAAAATATCCAAGTACAAAAAATAGCGGAGAAGTGCCCAGAACAAAAGCTGCCAGAATTGCAGCTCCCATGAAGGGGCTTGCAGATCCAATAGATAACGCCATCATTGCCTGAGTAGTGCCGCATGGAATAAATACCGTAAATGCTCCTAGCAAAACCGGAGCAAACAAAGAAGACTGTTTTGACTGCTTGCGTACAAGTTTTGTTAAGAATCTCGGCGGTGAAATTACAAAATAGCGGAAAATTGGATGCACATTTAATAAATTAAGTGCGGTTCCAATCATAAAAATAGCAACCGCAAATTGCATAACAACTTTTGCGGTTAGCGAGAGCTGAAAGGCTGAGCCGAGAGATCCAAGCAAGAACCCAAGAATAGTATACGCAACAAGTTTTGCAAGAAGAAATGATGCTATTGGCAAAGCATTTCCTGATTTGTTCATCTTATCTTTTAGTTTTTCTTCTTCTCCTTGAGCAAGAGTTGCAGCAAGCAGTCCACCCTGAACAGCAAGGCATGACAGACCACCTACAAATAATCCCGTAAGAAAAATCGCCAGAAGATTCGTATCCTGTGAGAGTTTTGGAATAGAAATAAATGAAGGAAGTGCAAAGGAATCAGGCTTAAACAAAAAGAACGCCATAGTTACGATTGTTAAAGTAAGCAATCCGATTATCCATTCTATGCCTGGTTGTTTTTTTTCCATAAAGCTATTCTATCATATCTTCTTATCTATTTTGTTATTCATAACTTATTTCGATATTATCGCCATCTTTCATCATGTAGTTTTCAAAATCTGAATTTTTCTTCCCATTCACGGTCATGCTAACGGTTCCTTTCGGACTATTTATTTTGTCAAAAATCTGTGTTGAATTAAAATCTTCGACCCAAATTCGAAAGAAATTGCCTAATTTAGTATCATCTTTGGTTACAACTCCAGACATTTCCATATGGATTACGCCATCTCTTGCGTCTTCATCATGAGTGTGAATCTTTTGATGAACAGCGCCGATTCCAATATTAGGAGGAATTTCCTGCTGTTGACCTTTTATGTATATTGCTAATTTCGGATGCCAGTGAAGACCATTTTGGGCAACTATATCAGATGACGGGACAGAGGAGCTTGTGGTATTACCTTTTGATAAAAAGAAGATTCCGCCAATCAGAAGAACGAGCGTTAGAAGTCCAATTCCTCCAATAATTTTTGTTTCTTGACTAAGCATGATTTATGCCACCCTCCTCTTTCGTATAAGCTTATTTTCTGATGGGAGAAGACAGTACTCTTTTTCAAAAACTGATCTCAGTAAGAGATAAAACGAAATAGAAAGTAATATTACTGCCAAATATGAAATTTCAGCTCCTCTGAAGGGTAAATAAATTATACTTCCCGAAAAACCCAATAGCGACAGAATAGGGAGGCTGCATACAGCACAACCACTCCCCGCAAGTCCAAGTAAGGTGTTCCCGCCGACAACAAGATGCAAATTTTGAGCTCTCTTCAGAATTTTTACTTGTTTAGCCAGGAGGACTAAATTTGCACCAGTAAGAGTTGCGGAAAGAAACAAAAGAATTAACCCGCTTCCGCTCATTGCTGTCCACATACCGCCAAGCAAAGCGAACATAAGGCTCACTTTATAAGTGAAAGAAAAAGAACCAATCAAAGTATCCAGCACGATCCTGGAATTCATAAGGTATGTGCTAAACAAGATATAAATACTAGCTATAAAAATTGTAGGAATTAGAAAGCTAGAAGAAGTTAATATTTTGTGCATACATGTTCTTATTTTAACTGTTCATCAATAATTGTTTTAAATGCAGCAAATGGCTGGGCTCCAATAAGAATTGTTCCCTTGAACTTACCGGAAGAATTTGATTTGCCTATGAAAAATGATGGTGTTCCAGTGGCGCCATACGCAGATGCGTCCGCTAAATCTTTATCTACCTCAGCCTTATATTTTTCGGAATCAAGACATTTTTGTAAGGCATTGCCATTTAATCCTAAATCATTTGTAATAACTGAAAGTTCTGTAAGCGCAAGTCCTGTTCCATTAGAGGTAGTTCTTTTGAAAATCTCATCGTGATATTTAAAATATGCTGCATCTCCGCCTTGTTCCCTTGCACATTCTGCAGCCTGTGCTTCTTTATGCGCGTTTTGATGAAATGAGAGAGGCAAATCTCTTACAATATACTTTATTTCTCCGGTATCAATATATTCTTTTTTAATCTGTGAGAATGTGTCATCAAAATATCTCTTACAGAATGGACATTCATAATCTGAGAAATCAATCACTGTAACCCTTGCATTCTTATCGCCTAGCATAGGATCGTCATCAATAGAAACTTCTATCGGTCCTGTCGCCTGTTGTGGTACTTGAGGTGCTGCTGCTTGCTGGGGAACTGCGGCTGCATTTTGAACGCTGTTTTTCTCAAGATACTGTACTTTTGTAAAGAGTGATCCTAGTAAAAAAGCTGCAACAATTAAGAGAATTAAGAGAATCGGAGTAGTTTTTATCTTAGAAATTTTTGAAGTCAAATCGCTAAATGTTGAACTTTTTTTCGTCGTCATATTCTGCTACTACAAATTGTAGTAGGAGGATAGCTTGTTTGTCAAGAGGAAAATCGCAAGTGATAACTTATTGTGCAGAAGTAAAGGGAAATGAAGAATTTTGTATTTGCGATTTACTTGAATTAGGTATTTCAGAATAGAATTTGCTTAAGTTTTTCTGACTCATACAAGAATTCATACACTCTCCATCGGTACAAAGTATCATGACATCATGCTCCTGAGGATGCAGTTCTTTAGCGTGAACCGGCATTACGATAATAGCTACGAATACTAAGGAAGAAAATATGGTTATAAAAAGATGTCTCAATTTAAATTGTCTGCGAATATATGGTTTATTCACTAATGAGTAAATTCTCGGTTCAAGCGTATCCTGATCAGCAATTGCAGCAACTGCTACCGCTTCAACTGCTGGAAATGCAAGAAGTTTTTTTAATACTGACACTAAGGGATACTGGTCGCCAATCTTGCTAACTGCAAATTTATCTGCCCGGATTTCTCTATCAATTCTATATTTATTGATAAGATCACTAACGAGCGGAAAGAAAGGAAATAATGAGTGAGCAACTGAAGCAACGATCATAGTAAAGGTATCGTGATTTTCTAAGTGATATTGTTCATGTCGGAGTACTGCCTCTAGCTCTTTTTTCGTTAGGTGAGAGAGTAAGCCCGTTGAAATATAGATTTTTGGAATCATGACTCCTAAGCAAAATGCAAATTTTTCGTTTGAATTTACAACAACTGTTTTGTTTTTAAGCCCTAAACTTTTTATAAGCGTATTTACTGTTCTCTCAGCTGTGACCTTGCCTCTTAATGTATGTTTTAAAACTTGTATTTTAGCAGTTAAAATGAAGAACTTAATAAGTGAAATCGTGAAAATAAGGAAAAGAAATGAAACGGGAATAATACTCAAGTAATAAGGAATAGGAATCATATCAGCATTGATAATCAATGATTGACAGTAGTAAACAGCGTGAGTAAGCAGGGGAGAAAACTTTTGAAGAGCAAATAATAAAAATGTTCCCAATAGGAGGAACAATCCAGAGAATAAAGCAAGGTTTTTATTTATTTTTATCATATCCTTCAAGAATTTCTAAAAAATACTTTCGTTTTTTTTCCGGCAACTTATCAATGCTGTTTGCAAAAGAAGCAATTGCCGTATCCCCAAATGAGTTTATAAATTTCTTTAAGAATGACCGCGCAATGCTTCTGCTGTATTTCTCCTTTGAAAGTTTTGGTGAGTAGATATGTCCGGCAGCGCTTTCTTTTCTATTGAGAAGTCCTTTATCGTAAAGTCTTTGAAGAATTGTAGCGATAGTAGTATAGGCAAATTTTTTTTCATTCTCAAGTTTTGTAAGAACATCTCGTGCCGAGCAGTGTCTGTACTCCCAAACAATGTCCATTATTTGCTTTTCTAATTCCCCGAGATTTATATTTTTCATAATCTACTACACATTGTAGGAGCTTTTTGCTGGAATTGCAATCAAATTGTCTATAATCTTCAACCTCTACTCTCTTAAAGCTTGGAACGTCTTAAAAGAAGCGCATTGAAAACAACAATTATTGATGATGCGCTCATCAATAGCGCCGCCCATTCCGGGCGAAGAAGTATTCCGAAAGATGGATAAAGGACACCTGCGGCAGTTGGAATGGCAAATACATTATACCCGGTTGCCCAGGCAAGATTTTGCACCATTTTCGAATTGGTTTTACGGCTCAGCGATATAGCTTTAACAACATCAAGGGGGTTATTTTTCATAAGTACAATATCTGCCGACTCTACCGCTACGTCAGTGCCAGCGCCAATAGCAATACCAACGTGCGCCTGGGTAAGACTAGGAGCGTCATTAACACCGTCTCCAACCATAGCAACAATGTGCCCTTCTTTTTGAAGTTGTTTAATTTTATTTACCTTATCGTTAGGAAGCACTTGGGCAAAGATTGTGTCTACCTTAAGTTCTCTCCCCACAGCTTCTGCTACATCTTGTGCATCTCCAGTAAGCATCGCTGTTTTTACTCCCATATCATGAAGTTTTTTTACTGCTTCAACAGATTCGTTTCTTATTATATCGGCTAAGTAGAACACTGCCTGCAGGCTATTGTTTTCGGCAATATATACAGGGGTTGCCGCTTTTCCTTGTTTTGGCGCAACGTCAACCGGTATATTGAGCTCTTTCATAAACGCTTGGTTACCAACAGCAATTGTCTTACCGTTTACCAATCCGGCTGCCCCTTTACCGGGATATGATTTAAAGTTGGTAACTTCTGGAATTTTAATATTTCGTTTCCTGGTATCATTCACAATCCCCTGTGCTATCGAGTGCTGGGAATTTACTTCAACAGCGGCCGCAAGTGCTAATATTTCTTCTTCGGTAAGCTTTGA
>JBBUBI010000036.1:0-6652 GCA_038058335.1 Patescibacteria group bacterium | reverse complement strand
TACATAGCAGTTGCTTCCCCCTCCATTGTCGGATTGGTCGCAAGAATTATTTCCTTAACCTCCTGCCTGCCGGCAGGCAGGTCCCCAAATCCATTTGGATTCTTAACTCTTTTGAGAAGTTGCCCAATATAAATTTCATCAGGCCCTATGCTGTTGAGAGGATCAATTCTGCCATGAAGAACATGATAAATGCCATGATATTTCCCATTCCTCTCAACAGACAGCACATCAAGAGGCTCCTCAACCACACAAATCGTCGATCTATCCCGCTGAGTATCTGCGCAGATCGAGCAAGGATCGGTCTCACCAATTGAGAAACATATCGAGCAAAGCACAGTGTTCAGCTTGAGATTTTTTACGGATTCTGAGAATTTATCAAGTTCATTTTGCGGAACATGCAGAAGATAAAACGTAAGTCGTTGTGCAGACTTAGGCCCAATTCCAGGAAGTCGTTCAAACGATTCAATTAAGTTCGATACTGCTTTTGGAATCCGCATAAAAATTTCTAATTATTCTAATTTCTAATTAACCTAATCAAATCCCAATTCTTTAATTATTTTAGAAATTAGTGCAATTAGATTAATTAGGTCAATTTTTCAACTTACCTGCAATCACCTGCGCAACAGATAAAACCTCTAGTTTTTCGAAGACTTTATCCTGCTGTACCTCAATCGTGTCTGTCACGAAAACTTTTGCGACTTTTGATTCTTGCAAGACCTTACTTGCATTATTTGAGAAAACAGGATGAGTAGCGAAAACAAAAACTTCCTCAACGCCATTTTGCAAAAGAAGATCACAAGCAGCGACAATCGTCCTGCCCGTTGAAATCATGTCATCCACTATAATAGCTCTTTTTGCACCTTTCTCAAACCCTTCACCAAACTTATTCGACGCAATATCTCCGGTCGCAAGATCGCGGTTCTTTTCAATTGCGGCAAACTGTGCTCCATCCAATAATTCTGAAATAATTTTTATCCTTCTAATTCCTCCCATATCAGGTGAAACCAGAATCGTATCATTTTGGCGCGGGAAGCTTTCAGAATTTTCGCTCTGAGCATTTACGCCTTCTGTCTTCAGGTTTCTCAAACCAAACTTGCCCGTGTTGTGAAGACGAAAATTTTCGGAAGCGACCTCAGCGCCATTAATAATTTGTTTTATCTTTTCTGCAAAAATTGAAAGAGCTGAGAGATGAATAATAGGAATTTTAAATAACTCAGGAATTTTAATTGAATGCAGATCAAAAGTGATAATCTTATCAACTCCGGATGCTTCCAGGGTTTTTATAACTACGTTGAGGGAAACCGCTTCTCCATCGCGAAAAACATGATCTTGTCTTTGGTAACCGAGATACGGTACTACTGCTGTAATTGATTTGGCACCGCTTCTTTTCGCAGCATCCACCAGAAAAAATAACTCCATAATGTGAGTATCCGGATGAGGTGAAAACGTCTGGACAATGATAACATCCTCATCCACTACATTTTCTTCAAGTCTGACGCGACGCTCTCCATCTGGAAAGATGAAAATCTCGCAAGGAGAAAGACTGACTCCAAGTTGTTTTGCAATCTTCTCTGCAAGAGGTTTATTTGAAGATCCGGAAAAAACTTTCATCAATCCCCATTGTACTATGAACCAAGTATAATTTCTAGGCTGAATTTCTTGCTTTTTCTCTTCGATCTCTATGATATCTCTTAAGACTTTTAGCTATTTTTTTTCTTAATTTTTTAGGTCTTCTGTACATTTTCTTTCTTTTTTTAGGATCCTCTAAAGCAAGCGCGCGACCTTCCTGCGGACTTCTGAGTTGTATTTCAAATAAACTAAGCCATCTTCTTACAGTATTCTCATCAACTCTTAATTCGTGCGCAACAGTCGGAAGGCTTTTCTTCTGGTCTATATATTTATTTCTAAGAATATGCTCTACTAATTTTTTGAATCTTTGCTCAATTCCAAGCATTAATGGTGTTTTCCTGAACTTTTTAACCTCTACCTCTCCAATGTCAAGATTATCAAACCAGTCACTTATCGTTCTACGGTTGACATGAAGCTTTTTTCCAATTTCTGTTTTGCCTAAGCCTTCCGAAGCCAGATTTTTTAAAACTTGATCTATGGGCATGTCATATTTTGCCTCTATTTCTCTCATCGCTTGAGTTTTAATAACCTCAAGAGGCATTTCAACGTTCATGGCATTTTTAAGTCTTTTGTACGCTTTCTTTTAAGCTTGCGGACTGATTCCTTTGTTGTGTGGCCCATTTGCTTCCCTGTTTCTCTAAGATTTAATGGTTTTCCTTCCTCTGGAAAAAGATAGTCTAAAGCCATGCGCTGTCTTACCGGTAAAGTAGTAAAAAATCCTTCTTCTCTTGCTTGTCTTACAAGATCAACTGGTGTCATTACAGGTTTTGTCTCAGGTTGACAATTAGATGAATCAACGATCGCAGTTCTATCAGAATCATTGCCCATTGTAACATCAAAAATAACCCCAGCCTCAGGCACAGAAGCTGATTGATTATTTACTGAGCTTTCATTTACTAATCCGCTAGATTGAGAAATTCCAAAGTCTGGTGTTTTTCCCATATAAACTATTTCTTTTCCCATAAAATTAGCTTATAGTATAGCTTAAATGAGCTCTGGAGTCAAGTTGGAAGACTATTGTCCGCCGCCACCGAGAAGTCCTTGAAGACCGCCTCCCATTGACTGAAGCTTTTTAGCAGCAACTTCCTGAGATTTTTTAATTGCTTCGTTTACCGCTTCCTTAATGTCATTGTCTGAGCGATCATTGGTTCTTATTTCCTTGATTTTCTGATCCCCTGTTATGGTGATCTCTACCCCATTCTTTTCTACTTCAACTTCTTCTTTCTGAAGTTCTCTTTGTATTTCCATTGCCTGATCTCTCATTTTCTTGATATCTTTAATTTGGTCAAACATTCCCATAAAAATTCACCTCCCCTATAATTTTAGCACAAAACTTATCACTGTGTCTTTTCCAGTAATTTCAACGAGCGCATCCTCTATCAACTTCTTTGCATCATTTTCTTCAAGCTTTTCTTTGTGGAATTTAAACTTTGTCTCAATAATCAATTCTCCATTTTTCATTTCCTGCACAGAGCATCCCCTTAGACATCCAGCGATCGATTGATTCTTACTTTTCACTTTATCTATTAATTGAGTAAATAAATCAACTGATTTATCAGAAGGGGTGGCAGAAGAGGAAGGGCTCCCGACAGCGCGCAGTTCACTTTTCGAAGAAAAATCAGAACGAGCACTGATGGGAGGGAAACTTCTGACAGGACCCCTCACATTGGAAAATACCTCATAGCGAGCGTCATTTTCGACGTATGGCAAGACGGAAGAATCGTCTCCTGAATTTTTAACCGCCCACTCAACCAATGCTAGCTCAATCGGCAGCTGCGGAAGTACCGAATACTTAATTTTTCCAGATGATAAAGATAGAAGTTCGATCAAATCTTTTAACTCGCCCAGATCGATTTTTTCCGCAATCTTTGAATCTCCTTTTCTCACTCCAACCTTTTCAAGCAGGATTTCATGAAATCTTGAAAGTAGATTGTCGGAAAAATATTTAAAATCTATCCCGCTTTCAGTCAATTCTTTGATCAGCCCAATCCCCTTCTTCGCATCTTTTTTTATAAAACAATCAATCAACTCGTCAGTATTTTTATTTATGCCTGTTGTTTGATAAATTTTCGCGACAAAATCTCTGGTAATTTCTTTTCCGTTTGAAGCAACAGCTAATTCCTCCAGAACCTTTACTCCATCCCGAAAACTTCCGTCTGAGAATTTTGCGATATCAAGAAGCGCCTCTTTATCTGCTTTTATCTTTTCACTTTCAATTATCCTTGAGAATGATCGAACCAATTCCTCATCTGTCGCTCTTTTGAAGAAAATTTGAAAACATCTTGATGAAATAGTAGCAGGGACTTTATGAGGCTCAGTGGTACAAAGAATAAATACTACATGAGATGGCGGTTCTTCCAGTGTCTTAAGAAGCGCATTGAAAGCCTCTGTTGTAAGCATATGCACTTCATCGATTATGTAAACTTTTTTTCTGGCTGATGCAGGAGATAGTTTAATTTTTTCTCGCAGATCTCGTATTTCATCAATTCCCCGATTTGATGCGCCATCAATTTCCAGAACATCAATATTGCTGCCATTGGTAATCGAGATGCATTGATCGCATTTGTTGCAGGGCTCTAGATCCAACACTTTACTATTAACTTTTGACAATTTACTGTTTTTTTCTTTCTTTGTTAATTGTGAATTGTTAATTGTTAATTGCCGTTCTTCGCAATTCAAAACCTTTGCTATAATTCGCGCTGTTGAAGTTTTACCAAGTCCCTTTGGACCGGTAAACAAAAGTGCGTGAACATCATCTTTCGACAACACGGAAGAAAGTTTATCCCGCACTTCTTTACTATCCAACTCATCAATTTTTTGGGGCCTGTATTTGCGGTAAAAAACCATATGCGCTTCGCTTCAAATCCTAAATCCGAATTTCTAAATCCTAAAAATTTTGAATTTTGAATATTGTAATTTATTTAGAATTTAGATATTAGTGCTTAGAATTTATTACTTACTCGTGGCTAATCCCAAGCAAATGCATTATCCCATGTTCTACAAGTTCTGAAATCTTGTCATCAACCAAAACTTCATCTCGCGACGCCTCTTGTATAACCACTGGATATGAAATCACAACATCTCCGAGCATAAGCACATCTGAAGCATTTGCCGTAGGCGTACCCTCTACCTGAGGGAATGAAAGAACATTTCTGGTCTTATCTTCTCCTTTATATTTCTTGGATAGTTCTCGCATTTTCCTATCACCCACAATAGCGATAGAAACTTCTACATTTCCGGAAACGCCTTTTTCATCAAGAAGATTTTCAGCAAGAATTCTTATTTTTTTCCTGTTTACTTTGTATCTGCTTTCGACAAAAATAGGAACTGAGACTTGTGCCATAGATTAGGACCATGTTTTTTTCATTCTGCGCGCGTCTTCCTGTTTTTGTTTTTTTGCAGCAGAAGGCTTGAGATAAAACTCTCTTCTTTTTGCTTCCTGGATGATTCCCCCAGCTATAACTTTTCTTGAAAATTTTCGGATAAGCGATTCATCGCTTTCCCCCGGTTGTTTTTTTACAAATACCATAAATAACAAACACCCCCTTAAACAATTAAATTCTAAATCCGAAATCCCAAATCCTAAAAATTTTGAATTTTGATATTGTAATTTATTTTGAATTTAGATATTAGTGCTTAGAATTTCGTCTAACCTATTCTACTACATCTGTACTGATTTTCCCAGAGGGCCCATGAGATGGAGATGGAGATGATTTACGACCTGGGCTCCTCCTGCATTAATTACTAGCCTATATCCTTTACCTTCAAGTTCTTTTTCCGTGACAATCTTTTGAGCAACTTCTTTTAATTTGTCAAAAATTTCCTTTTCATTTACATCCATAAAATCAGGAATATGTTTCTTGGGGACGATCAAGACGTGAACTTTAGTCACCGGATGGATATCCGCAAATGCCATGACATCATCATCTTCGTAATCAAATTCTTTTGGGATTTCATGACTTGCGATTTTGCAAAAAATACAAGTGTCCATTTTATATTTTCTCAATAACCTTAATTATATCCGTCAAAGGTAATTTCGTCGGAATCATTTTGGGATTCTTCGGAGTCCCATTCAGGAGCATTTTTTTACTCACATGAAGAAACCATGTCGCATCCGGATCCATCTTCTTAAGTTGTTCATACGCAAGTGTTAGGTCAATGTCTTCATCTCCTACTTTACTTGGCAAAACCTTAATTCTTACATATCCTTTCCTCGGATCTTTTCTTACCACCGCCACATATCCCATTTTCTGAGAAAGTTTAATAACTGTATCGTTGATTGTCTCAAATCCTATTCCTTTACCAAATCTTGTCTCAAAAATCTTGCCGTTTTCTTTTATTTCCTTTTCAGCCCAAATACGATTTTCAAATTCATTTAGAAGTGCATCTAGCGCCTCCATTATGAAATTCGTGTAATAATCATCTTGATTTTGCTTGAGCATTTTAAGCCCGTCTAGGATTCCCACAAGATGAAATTCATAATGATCGGCTGATGCGTCTTTCCAGAAAACCTCCTTGAAATGATCAATATCGACCACAACTTTTATGATTCTGTCTATTGCTTCAATTTTTTCTTTTCTCAGATCATGACCTTGCTCCTCCAAAGTCGACTTTACGAAATCCCAAGAGCGACTTGCTCCACAGATATTGGTATCAAATATCTGATGGTGGTCAAGCGGACCCATACCGGTATCTACATGCATTACTTCATCCTCCCCGACTTGTCCTGAGCTTTCTGAACGGATTTTTTCGATCGCTTCATTTGGAGTTTTTCCATTTATGGTCTCGCCTGCCGGAACATATTTTACGACTGCATCTTCCCAGCCCAAAAGAAATCTTTTTATAATCCAGACGGATGTGATGGCATCCATATCTGGAGATGTATGTGTAACTATAATCTTCATAGCTATTTAGTATAACGTTTTTTGTTCTATAAAAAAAGATGTGTTGACTCGGATCAAATTGGGGTGTCTAGGTTGGGATACATAAAGAACGGTTGATAGAAATATTTCATATAGATATA
>JBBUBI010000035.1:0-16933 GCA_038058335.1 Patescibacteria group bacterium | reverse complement strand
AGCTTTACAGCCGAGGGCTAAAAGCCCTCGGATAGTCGCTTTGTTCATTATACAACTTACTTCTCTAATTTTCTTATTTATCCCAAAACAGGAGGGAAGAATTTGAGAATGAATCCCTCGCGGATTATAATACAAAAAAAATAAATAATTTATTTCTTTTTCCTTCTAGATTTTTCTCTTTGAGATAGAGCACTAGCGGCCGTTATTCTTGAAGCTTTATCTTGACTCTTACTTTTTAAAACCCTAGAAGCCACTTTTGCGACTCTTGCACTTGTAACTTTTCTACCTTTTCCTGCCATTTACTTTTCACCACCTTTTTCTATCATTTCTTCTACTCTTCTTTTCGCCTCTTCCAAAAGCTCCTTTGATTTTTTTCTCGCTTCATGCGATTTTTTCACCAACTCTGCAATCTCCTTCTGTTTTTCCATCGGCAAAACCGGTATCAATAAATTTCTAATTTGTTCCGGTTTCCAGTGGGCAATTATTGAACCCCCAGCGTCTCTTTGTGCTTGCCATTGACCTACAATAGAACTTATACAAAGAGCCAAGTATTCACTTTCAATATTTTCTTTAACTTTTAAATCCAGAATTCCACCCGAAATTATTCCCTCAACTGATTCTTTAACAACATACGCTATCCCAGGTGTGGCATCTTTAGTAAGTAAAATATCACCTAATTTAGGTTCGTAATCTTTTTTTAGTTTCTGATACAATTCTTCGATCAAATATTTTTGGTCCTTTTTTTCAATTCCTAATTTTGAAACACTACTTACTCTAATAAATAATTTTCCTTCTTCTTGATAAGCTTCGCTTCCAGGCTCAAATCCTTTTCTCATCGAAACAAGCTCTCCGAGAGTTTTTGCATTTTGGTTCTTTATTCTTTCGATTAATTTTTGATATTTTGGTTGGAAATATTCGGGATCTATTCTATTATTAGAGATAACGTCGAAATAGTTTACGACTGAAGATAATTCATCTTCAAAAACTACATTTTTTAATCCCAAATCTTCCAAAAGCAAATCCTCAGCCTGTTGATATATTCTTTTGGAATTTTCTTTCTCTTCAAAAGATAAGTCGACCAACTGTCCTATCTTGCTTTGATCCTCAATCGAGAAAATTGGTATTTGTATACTTCTAACAGAATTTTTATCTATGCTTGACGGGTTTGTTCCTGTAACTCTTCTATAAATCAACAATTTCCCATATTTTGAATTTAAAAAGATATATACAAATCTGGAATCAAAGCCCTTTTTTAGGCGAAGCATGAAAAGGTTCATCCCTAAAGTCACTGGTCTATTCAATTTAGGCATGAAGTAAACAGACCCAGCATTTCCTATCTTATCTATTATCAGTTCGTTGCCAAATATCTTTGTCTTTTTTAAGAAACCATATGAGCTTTCAGAAACATATCTCACGTCATCTTCGAAATTACTATTTTGAAGATCAACAGCTCTAACCATCAATGCATAATCTAGCTCTAGTTGAATTTTTCCATAATTTTTCAAAATACTGTAACTTCCATTCGCATGATAATCCGTAAGTATTTCTAGTACTTCTCCCAACGACTTATTTTTAAGAGACTTTATTTTTTGTTCGGCTTCTAAATACTCTGGTTGATAATATTCCGAATCGACCCTTTGCGCTCCTTCAAGTTGTGATTTTTGAATTATTGAAGTAACCATAATTTTGTTTCAATTCCAGAAGTTTAGATTTTGTTCTTTGGCAAATTTTATAAATTCATCGGCGATTTGGTCGAGATCGTGGTCGACAGCTTTGTGACCTTTATAATCGATAATCAAATTCCCATCAGCATCTTTTTTGTAAATATAATCACCGCTATTATCTTTTCCGCTTTTTTTAGATACTGCCATAAAAATTGGGTAATCATCCATTGACTTTTCTTTTTCTGCCCATTTTTGCAAAAATAAAACAGAAGTTTTTGTACCGGTATGAGGCTTGAAGGTATTTACATTAAGTCCGATAACTGCAAGGATTCTTGCTTTGTCAAAAAGAAATTTCCTGATATATTGCATATTTGTATTATTTAAAACTCCTTGAGGTAGAACTATTGCCATTCGTCCACCAGGTTTTATTAAGCTAAGAGAGCGTTCGATAAATAGAATATGCCGATCTATGTTGTTACGAAGTTTTCCTTTGTCATTTTTAGCAAGAAAGTATTCGTTCAAAAGAGCTCTGTCCTTAATTGGTCCCGCGAAAGGAGGATTAGTTAAAAGAACATCAAAATCAAAATATTTAAAATGCCTTTCATTATCAGTATCTTTCGTATAGTCACCAAAACGGTACAATCTTTGTAAGAGTTCTGCGCGAGCTCTTAGCTTCTCCTGCTCGTCTCCCTGCCATTCAGCAGGATTTAAAGAATTTAATTTGAAAATATGAGATTTGCCGTCACCCGCAATAAGCATTAAGGCTCGCGAGATTTTGACTGGTTTGTCGTCAAAATCAATTCCGTAAATATGAGTTGCTGCAAAATTTATTTTTGTCTCGCGGGATTTTTCATCCAGATCGTGGTACCAAACCCACTGCATAGCGTGAGTAAGGAACCCTCCGGAACCAGATGCAGGATCGATAATATATTCGTTTTCTTTAGGGTTAAGCATTTTAACGGCCATATCGATAACATGACGGGGGGTGAAATATTGACCTTTAGTACCTTTTGCGACATCCGGCAACAAGTATTCAAAAGCCTGATCGACAATCTCAAGGTTTGCATCATAAAGTTTTATTCTTTCAAGTTCTCCTACGCAGACAGACAAATGTGCAGGTTCCAATAATATTTTTTCACCTTCCAAAAACATTCCGGGCCATTCCCTTTTCGCATCATCGAATAGCCTTTGTACGTGATCGTAGGTTATTTTTGGCTCTGAAGATTGTCTAAATAAAAGCTCATCTTTTCTGTCACGAGCGTACTTTTCGTCGTAAAGTTTGGCATAAATTAATTTGAAGATTTCATTAAAAGAATCAACACCAGCGCCTGCTAAAACCAACTCCTCTAAAACTTTGATTATTTTTACTAAATCAAATTTAGTATCAAGGTCATCTAATGTTAAGCGCGATTCGAAAACGTCCTGGATTGTTTGATCTGCTCTTGGGATGTCTCGGAGAGTATTTTCAAATTGGTGTGGATGAGAGCGATACAAAATTACTGTAACTTTACCATCGCTGAGAACCCCGATTGGGCTTCCTTTTGCATTAAGATAACTTTTTATCTGCTCCAAGCCATCCTTCGCATCCGGACTTTTCATTTCCAGCACAATCCAAGCTGTGTCTTTGTCTTCTAGATAAACTACGATATCTGCTGCTTTTTCGTGAACTTCACGCCCAAAATCAACCGAAACCTCAACGGCGATTCTATCTAACGGATAGCTATAGTCTTTAGTCAGTTTTTGAATCCAAAGCTGACGGACTATTTCTTCCGGTTCGCCTGTTTGTTTTTCTTCGTTCCAGACTAACAGATCCTTTTCACGTTTAAAACACTTAAGATAGTATTTGCCCTTTTCTTTTTCGAAAATTTCCAAGATATCTTCCGGATGGAGAGTACCGAATTCTTCTAAACCGAAACTTTGATCTGGTTTTTTAAATATTTTGTCTAAGATTTCTTTTGTTGTCATACTTGAATTTTTGAAATTACTTTTCCGATCAGCCTTAGATCGGGAGTGAAAGAAATTCTATCATATTTTGGATTTTCAGGCGCAAGATAGATTTTTCCACTGACGTTTACAAATCTTTTAATTGTAGTTCCCTCGTCACTTCTTGCAAGAACTACATCGCCATTCCTAAATTCATTTACTCCATATTGGATAACTACAATATCACCTTCATTTAAACCCGCACCTATCATAGAATCTCCTTTAATTTTAAAAAGAGCAATTTTTTCAGAAAGTCTGGAGAGATCAGAGGATATCTCCTGCCATTCTCCGTATTGTTCAAGAGTATCCATAAAAGGCCCTGCAGCTGTAACTCCAACCATAGGCGCATAAGTTGAAACATTTAAAGCATCGTATCCTTTTTGTGTTAGCTGAAGACCACGTGCTGCTCCTTCTTCTTTACGAATATACTTTTTCTTTTCTAAAATTTTAAGCAAATCTAAAACTGCCTGATTGGAAACAACATTTAAGGATTCTTTAAGTTCGGAAAGCGTAGGAGGATAACCTGAATATTTAATTGAATTATAAATAAGCATTAAGGTTTCTTTTTGTCTTTGAGTTAGTCCCTGTTGATCACGAGCGGTCATAATTTAATTATTAACTGACCAAATGGTCAGTGTCAACTATAATCTTCTGTATCAGATTTCTGTGGCTAAAGCGAGGAGGAAAGAATCTAGCAAGCATGCTATAATCTTATATATGCTGCAGGCGCTGGATATTTTTGAAAAATATATAAATTTTTTTGAAAAAAAGAGACACAAAAGAATTTCCAATTCCCCTCTTATTCCTCAGAATGATCCCACCACTCTTTTTACCTCATCAGGCATGCAGCCACTTGTTCCATATCTCCTCGGAGAAAAACATCCTCAAGGATTAAGACTTGTAAACGCACAGAACTGCTTCCGTGCACAAGACATAGATGAAATAGGAGATAACAGACATACTACTTTTTTCCGAATGCTTGGTAATTGGTCTCTTGGTGACTACTTTAAGAAAGAACAAATTCCATGGTATTGGGAATTCCTGACAAAAGAAATCGGACTTCCGAAAGATAAACTTTACATAACTGTCTTTAAGGGTTTTGAATCTATACCAAGAGATGAAGAATCTGAGAGAATTTGGACTGAAATTCTGCAAAACGAAGACCTTGATCCAAAAGAAAAAATCTCTTCTTATGGTGTTGACAAAAACTGGTGGTCAAGAGCCGGCAATCCTTCAAATATGCCTGAAGGCGAACCGGGCGGGCCTGACAGCGAAGTATTTTTTGATTTCGGAACTCCGCATGACAAAAAATACGGCGAGCAATGTCATCCCAATTGCGAATGCGGGAGATTTCTTGAAATCGGAAATTCAGTCTTTATGGAATACCAAAAAACCAAAGATGGATTTAAAGCTTTACCAAATAAGAACGTAGACTTCGGAGGCGGACTTGAGCGTCTCCTCGCAGCTTACGAAAACCAATCAGACGTTTTCCAAACCTCATTAATCTCCCCGATCATCAAAACCGTTGAGGAAATTTTAAAAACAGAATATAAAACTAATTCACGCGCTATGAGAATTATTGCGGATCATCTTATTGCCTCTGTATTTATCGCATCCGCAGGAATTTATCCTTCAAGCAAAGACCAAGGATATGTATTGCGAAGATTAATAAGAAGAGCAATTCGATACGGAAAGCAACTTGGAAATCAAACTTATTTTATAAATGAGGTTGCAATATCCGTTATAAATAATTACTCTGATACAGATCCTTATCTTCACGATAACAAGAAAAAGATTCTTGATGTTCTTGCAGAAGAAGAAAAGAAATTCAGTCAGGCTATTCAAGAAGGATTGAGAGTTTCTAAAGACATAATTTCAAACTTAACTCCAATAGAACCAGCTAAATATTCTAGACTAATGCAAGCTCCGGATAAAACTGGATTATTTCGAGAGATCTATAGAGGTAATATCAAAAAACTGAATCTTTCAGAATCGGTCATAAGCAATGCTACGATATCCGGCCCACAAGCTTTTAATTTGTATCAATCATTTGGATTTCCTATTGAAATGGTAACGGAACTTGCTCAGGATCAAAGACTTTTAGTTGATATTGAATCTTTCGACAAAAAACTTAAGGAGCATCAAGAAAAATCACGCCTGGGTGGAGCAAGGAAGTTTGCCGGAGGACTTGCTGATCATAGCGAGAAAACAGTCATGGGGCATACTGCAACTCATCTACTTCATCAAGCCCTGAGGGATGTATTAGGAGATACAGTTCATCAAACTGGATCAAACATCACTTCCGAGAGAGTTAGATTTGATTTTTCTTATGAAGAAAAGCTTACAGATGAAGATATTTTAAAAGTTGAAGAGATTGTAAATAAGAAGATTTCGGAAAATCTTCCCGTGCATTTTGAAATGATGCCTCTTGAGAGAGCAAAAGAAATTGGCGCAATTGGACTTTTTGATGACAAATATGCTGAGGACGTAAAGGTATATTTCGTAGGTCCTTCGGCAGGCTCAGGACGGCCGTACTCGGCCGAATTCTGCGGAGGACCTCATGTCGATTTTACAGGAAGGCTCAAAAAGTTTAAGATAATAAAGCAGGATAATATCGGTAATAAGCAAAGACGATTATATTCTAAAGTTCACGATATTTAAAACTATGAAACTGCCTCTTTCATTTCCAAAAAAAGAAAAGAAAGAATACTTCCTTACGCTTATTCTTCGCAATGAGAAGGTAAATGCTATTTTCTTTGAAGAAATTGATGGAAAAGTAAACGTACTGAGTAAGCACGCCGAAAATTTCCCAACCTCTATTGAAGAAGCATCTGTCGAAGAACTGCTGGAAATTACAGACAAAGCGATCTCAACTGCAGAACAGTCACTTACTCATACTCTTGAGAAGGTGAAAACGATATTTGGTGTAAAAGGAAGTTGGGTAGATGAAAGTAAGATAAACCCGGAAAAACTTGCAAAGCTCAAGAAAATAAGCGATGAACTCGGTCTTATTCCGATCGGATTTCTTGTAATATTTGAGGCAATCGCGTTTCTACTTGAGAAGGAAGAAGGAGCTCCCGTAACTACTATACTTGCTGAAACAGGAAAAAAATATATTTCAGCAGCGCTTATCAAGGCGGGTAAGATTAAGGAATTTAAAGCTTCAGAGATCACAGAATCTCCTGCAATTACTCTTGATAATATCCTGAAGCATTTTACTTCAGCTGAGGTTCTACCTCCGAGAATAATTCTTTTCAACGGAGGAGAGGATGAAAGCCAGCAATTTATAAACCATACTTGGAGTAAGAGTCTTCCCTTCCTTCATATTCCTCAGGTAACCACTCTCCCTGCAGAATTTGACGGACGCGCAGTTTTGTATGGTGCGGCAACACAGCTTGGATTTTCTGTACTTGATGAGAAGCCAATGCTCAGCGATAACACAATTCCGGATCTTCAAGGCGAATCCGAAAGTAAACCTTCAAAAGTAAATACGGATGACCAAACCGGAAATATAAAAACTGTATCAAGCGAGGAATCTCTTGAACATTTTGGATTCGTACAGGACAAGGATGCTGCAAAAGAGCCTCCTCCAATTCTTGAAGAAGCACCTCCTGTCAAATCAGAAGGAATAAGAGAAGTTATAGAAGAAATACCTGAGGAGATAAAAATAAATGAAGGAGATAGACGCTCGCTTCCAATGAACGCTTCTGCGATCTTATCAGGTGGCAAAATAATAATATCAAGTTTGCCAAAACTAATCGGGAAGTTTAATCTCAAAAACATTATGTCCTTATCCTCAATTCTTTCGTCAAAAGGAAAAATTATTCTTGTCCCGATTGTATTAATAGTTCTGCTTGCAGTTCTTGGATATTTTTACTTTTTCGCAAACAAAGCAACAGTAACAATAAATGTTGAAGCTAAATCCGCTGAGCAGTCTCAAGATGTTACATTTGCATCTGGAGAACCGACTGATCCCGCAGGAGGAGTTATCGCGTCTGAGTTTATCGCTGTCACGGAAGAAGGCGTCGTATCCAAAAAAACTTCCGGTAAAAAAGAGGTGGGGACTAATTCAAAAGGAACAGTAACTATTTTTAACAATAACTCTTCCCCACAAAAACTTTCATCCGGCACCACGATATCTTCATCGAACGGATTGGACTTTAGTCTTGATAAAGACATAACTGTAGCTTCAGCATCTGGAGATGTTTTTTCAGGAACTACACCAGGTAAGGCAAACGCAGAAATTACGGCCAAAAAAATCGGTCAGGAATACAATCTTCCATCAAATACCAAATTTACAGTAGGCAATAGCTCCTCTATTGCAGCTAAAAATGATGAAGCATTCTCAGGAGGAACCAAAAAAGAAGTTACAGTCGTGTCCGCCGATGACATAAGCAAATTAAGATCCGAGCTTCCGAAAAGCCTAGAGGCAAAAGCAAAGGAAAATTTAACTAGTAAAATCTCCGAAGATCAAGTTCTTCTGTCAGTCTTAATCAGCAAGGAAATTGTCAAGGAAGACTTCAGTAAGAAAAAAGACGATGAAGCAAATGAAATTAAATTGACTGGCACTGTCGAATTCAGAGGTATAGCTTATAGAAAAAGCGATTCGGTAAGCTATGCAAATGAAATTCTGAAAAAAAATATTTCAGAAAATACGACAATTGATCCAGACAGTCTGGAGATAAATGTCGATAAAATTGAACAGGATGGTGATAATGTAAATGCAAAGATTTCAATAAAAGGCTTCACGGTACCCAAGATTGATAATAATGATGTCGCAAAACAAATTTCAGGAAAATCATTTGAAAACGCACAGGATTTAATAAAAAAATATCCTCAAGTCTCAGGAGCCGAAATAAAACTTTCCTTTAGCTTGCCGTTTTTACCAACGTTACTGCCCTTTTCTTCCAAAAACATAGAAATATCTACAAAAGTTAATGAATAAATATTATTATCACACGAGTGATAAAAAGTTTAGGAAAAAAATTACTAAGATCGCTGGAATTTCCATTCTTCTTATTGGAATTCTTATAACCACTTATATATTCTTTCCTTTAATTTCTTGGCAGATATATTTTGCTCCTGCTTTTGCATCT
This sequence comes from Patescibacteria group bacterium, assembly GCA_038058335.1. GTDB lineage: Bacteria > Patescibacteriota > Microgenomatia > Levybacterales > UBA12049 > JBBTVO01. The sequence goes on along the minus strand of JBBUBI010000035.1, from coordinate 8,190 downwards.
AGCAATCTAAATACTCCGATACCAAGGCCCGAAGTACTAAATCCAAGTCTTATCGGAAGCATAATTTCTCAAGCAAGTATTATAACTTCGGGAATCGACTATACCAACGCTGAGAATTGGTTTTCCTACTCACCTTCAAATGAAACAAAGCCAAGAGTTTCGTTGTTTACGATTTCCATTCCGAAAATTAATATAAAAAACGCACTAGTCTCAACTGTTGATACAAATTTATCCAATCATCTCATCAATTATCCGGGCACATCAATTCCTGCCGATAAAGGAAACTCGGTGATATTTGGACACTCCACTCTTCCTCAGCTTTTCAATCCCAAAAATTACAAAACTATTTTTGCCAATGCATATCTTCTGAAAGAAAACGATCTGATCTATGCAACAGTAGAGAATATAACTTATAAATATCGCGTTTATAATATCTCCGTTGTTGATCCAAAAGACACATCAATATTTACTCAAGACCTGAATGACTCATATATTACATTAGTAACCTGCACCCCTCCTGGAACCATTTGGAAAAGACTGATTATAAAAGCCAGACTAGAAAAAATTTGATGGAAGAAGAAAATAGATTTAAAACAATTCTTATAAAAATTTGGCCCGCAATCTACCGAATAATAAATGGATTTTTGTATTTTTTATTAACTCTAGTAAGAGCGATAATAAAAATTGCAGTAAACCAACTTAAGGGAGGCGGGGTATGAAAACCCCTGAAAACAATGAAGAAAACAATAGAGATGCACTTCTGGCGATTCAAAAAAAATTAACTGGAAAAAGACTTACGTATGATGAAATTTTCTCCATAATGGATGAGATTTCTAAAAACAGACTTGGTGATATCCTAACTACTTACTTTGCTGCATCGGGATACTCAAAAGGATTTACTTCAAAAGAACTTTTCTATCTGACAAAAGCAATGATTGAGACAGGTGAGAAGCTTCAGTTCAAAGGCATTGTAGCGGACAAACACTCAATAGGCGGAATTCCCGGAACAAGAACCACACTAATAGTAGTTCCGATCGTTGCTGCCGCAGGATTCAAGATTCCGAAAAGTTCATCCCGCGCAATTACTTCTCCAGGGGGGACAGCAGATGACATGGAAGTATTAGCACCAGTTGTCCACTCCAAAGAAAAAATTTATGAAATAGTAGAGAAAACAAATGGTTGCATTGTCTGGGGAGGAAGTTTTGGAATTGCACCTGCAGATGATGTAATGATAAATGTTGAAAAACCGCTATTTTTTGAAAGTTATGATAAAATTCTTGTTTCTATCATGGCAAAAAAGATTGCATTCGGATCAAATCACATTGTAATTGATCTTCCTTATGGAAGTTCTACAAAAGTTCATAAGAAAAAAGATGCAGAAATTCTCAAAGATAAATTTCAGGAACTAGCTGGCGAATTTGGAGTAGAAATAAAAATACTTGTTAATAAGACTGACGAACCTGTGGGAAGAGGTGTTGGACCAGTGCTTGAGACAAAAGAAGCCTTAAAAGTACTTGAACAAAAAGCTGATCGGGCAATTGATCTTGAAGAAAAAAGTATTATAATCGCTTCCGAACTTCTAGAATTATGCCTTAAAGATTCACCTGAGTCTTTAAAAAAGGACGTAATGTCGAAATACGAAAATTGCGAAGGATGGACAAGAGAAATATTAAAAAGCGGCAAGGCTCTCTCCAAAATGAGAGATATAATCTCGGCTCAGGGAGGAAAAAAAACCATAAAAAGCGAGGAGCTAAATCCCGGAAAATGGTCCCATGAAATAAAAGCTAAGAAAAGTGGGGCAGTACACAAAATAAATATAAAAAATATTGCAATGCTTGCAAGAGTTCTTGGAGCACCTGATCAAAAAGGAGCCGGCATTTATCTAAATAAAAAAAGCGGAGAAGAAGTAAAAAAGGATGAGACAATCTATACAATATATAGTCAAAAAATGTATAATCTTATGGAAGGAAAAAGGACTAGTTCCAAATTTCCAATTTTAAGTATTTTATGAAAAGACTAACCACACTTTTAATTGTTTTTATTATACTTGGCGCTGGATTATTCATCTGGTGGAAAAACGGAACAGGATCAGTAAATCCCAAAGATAGTAAACCACAGATATTTGTAGTCCAAAAAGGTGCTGGAGTAAGAGAAATCGCCAATAGTCTTAAGGATCAGAATCTAATCCGCGATCCAATTGTTTTTTTCCTTCAAGTCAAAAGACTGGGAGTTGATAAAGAAATTCAGGCTGGTGATTTCAGGTTAAATTCGTCGATGACCATGAATGAGGTGCTTGATACTCTAAGGCTTGGAATATTGGATATTTGGGTAACAATTCCCGAAGGCTTAAGAGCTACGGAAATAAATGCTATTTTGAAGGAAAAAATTCCGACATATCAAGAAACGTGGGCAGTTGAGCTTGAGAAGAACGAAGGTTATCTTTTCCCCGACACTTATCTTATCCCGAAAGATGCTGACATAAGCATTATAATCAGTATGCTAAAAAATAATTTTACAAATAAATATTCCACTCTTGATACTTTTGCAACCAAACTTTCACAGGAAGACATTGTAACTCTGGCATCTATGATAGAACGAGAAGCAAAGCACGTAGAAGACAGACCGCTAGTCTCAAGCGTTATTTCGAATAGACTTAGAATTGGTATGAAGCTTGATATTGACGCGACTATTCAATATGCACTTGGCTATCAAACTGATCAAAAAAGATGGTGGAAAAAATCTCTGACGAATACGGATAAATTACTGAATTCGCCTTACAATACTTATCGCGTTGCTGGCCTTCCGCCAACCCCCATAAGTAATCCCGGTCTTGCCAGTCTTCAGGCAGCTGTAAAACCCGCAAGGACATCATATTTGTATTACATTACGGATAGGAATGGGATAAATAGATATGCAGAGGATCTCGAAGGCCACAATAATAATATAGAAAAGTACGGATTATAAGACTAAGAGCTTTTTCTGCGGAAGAAACGCTTGCGGATTGAGGGCTTTACTTCACTTACTTTTTCTTTTACATCTGCGACTCCATTGGAAACTTTTCCATTGCCCTCCGAAGCCTTGGCGGAGGATGGGTCTTCAACATCATCCTCAACATCTTCGTAATCATCTTCCGCTTCTTCGTCCATTAATCCTCCATCAATAATATCTGAAATGCCTCCCATTCCCTCTTCTGTAATTGCTTTCAGGAGCTTCTTGCCCTTCTTCGTCCCAATTAGGAAAACTACAGCACCACCTATAATAAAACCCCACAGGAAACCGTCAAGAAATTTATTGCTGTGATTGTTTTTATTATGTTCCATTACTAATCTCTTTTCTTTGTTTTTTTTCTTGATAGAAGAGAAGCAATTATCGAACCCATCTTGAGTCCCGAAGCCATATTTGATAGATTGGAGATCGGACCGGAGACGCTCTCAGTAATAATTCCTGTATCATCGAGGACTTTATTGGCTTTATTAATCGTCTGTCTTAATTCTCTTAGAATGAAGAAAACCTGAATCCCGAGTGCAAGAAGAAGTATTGTTAGAACAATTATTACTAGAAATAATGCAGTCTGAGCAGGATCAATCATAATGTACTATTAAACATAGCATCTTATGAATTTTGTGTCAATTATGATTAAGTGTAACAAACAAGAATTAATATATAGTTTACTTTATTAGAATGTGGCGCTCTACGGAGGTCTGCTTGCCAAAACGATTTACCGCTTTTATATTGATCGTAGTCTCACCCGGAAAGCCAACTATTTCTTTTTTGAAATCTCCATTTTCGCTAACTATTACAGCTTCGTCTTCAATATAAATTGTTGATGAAGGATCTGTCTTGCCCTCAATCGATATCGTTGAAGAAGACAAAGTTGCTCCTTCTAGGGGGGCCGATATTTCAAGCGGAGGATTTAAGAAAACGTGTCTGTATTGATAGGAAATATATCCGATCAATAGAATGATGACCAAAACAGCAACTAAGGCAATCTGCCTTATCCTAAACTTTCTTACTGGAATTGCTTTTCGTTTTGCAAATCCATCAGGCAAGACTTTGTAGTCTTTGTCTTCAGAAAATTCTCTTCTAAAAATTGCCAAAGTATCTTTCTCAGGCAGCTCAAGATACCGAATATAACTTCTTACAAAGCCCTGTGCGTAAGATGGAGACGGCAATTTATTATATTCACCTTTTTCAATCGCCCGAAGAAATTCTTCCCTTATTTTAGTAGCGCCTGAGACCGCTTCAAGTGATAATCCACGTCTTTTTCTTTCATCATAAAGTCTTTGTCCGGCTCTAATCATTCTCTTTTGAATTTAAAATTTAAAATTTGAAGTTTTCAATGAAAATTAAAAAATGAAAATTAAAAATTATTGATTTAAATTGTTAATAACCTCATCCGCATTTCTCACGAGCACGTCACGTGGCTTAGATCCCGTACCCGGGCCGATTATGCTAGATGCTTCAAGCTGATCTATAATTCTTGCAGCACGTGAGTACCCAATCGACAATCTCCTTTGAAGAAGAGAAGCTGATGCCCTATCATGCTGACAGACAATTCTTATTGCCTCTTCAAAAAATGCATCTCTTCCATCCGCCCCCATTGAGGCACTGACTCTTGGACTGACTAAAGGTGTTTGAGTAACCTCATCTGTATATTCAACAGGGGGTCCTTTTTGCTTGAGGAATTCGACAAGCCTCTTAACTTCCTTTTCTGACACAAATGCTCCTTGAATACGCGTAGGCTTTGCCTGTTCAGGCGGAATATAAAGCATATCTCCTCTTCCGAGCAATTTCTCAGCACCGGGAGTATCAAGAATTACTCTTGAATCGATCATCGATGAAACGTTAAATGCGATACGCGTCGGGATATTTGCCTTTATCAGACCGGTTATTACGTCAACTGACGGTCTTTGTGTAGCAACGACGAGATGAATTCCGGTCGCACGAGCCATCTGAGCAAGTCGGGCAATTGCATCCTCGACTTCAACTGGCGCAAATGCCATAAGATCAGCAAGCTCATCTACGAGAATCACGATATAAGGAAGCGCCTGAAAACCGGAGAGCTCGTTATAGGAATCGATATTCCTTACTCCTCTTTCGGCAAATTTCTTATATCTCTCGTCCATTTGATTCATGGCCCATTTCAAAGAAGCAAGAATCTTCTCAACCTCCACAATAACAGGTGTCATAAGATGCGGAATTCCATTGTAAACCGTAAGCTCGACTCGCTTCGGGTCTATCATAATAAGCTTTACCTCAGCAGGTGTTGCTCGGAACAAAAGCGAAGAAACGAAAGAATTTATCATTACAGATTTTCCGGATCCTGTAGTTCCTGCGATAAGTACATGGGGCATTTTGGCAATATCCGCGACCACTGGTGTTCCGGATACGTCAAGACCCATTGAGACAGTGAGTTTTGATTTGCTTTTTCTCATCACGCTTGACTCCAGCATAGTCTTAAGAGTGACAATTTCTAGACTTCTGTTCGGGATTTCAATACCTACTAAATTCCTGCCGGGAATTGGTGCTTCAATTCTGATCTGTCCGGTCGGAGCTTCAGTGGAAAGCGCAAGGTCATTGGACAGTGAAGTAATTTTTGTCAATTTTGTTCCCTGAGCAATCTCAATTGCGTATTGTGTGACAGCAGGTCCCAAATTTACCTCCACAACTCTGGCTCGTATATTAAAACTCTCAAGCGTCTGCTCGATGGTTTTGGCAATTTTATTTACATCTCCTCTTTCTGCTTTTGATCCTGAAGAATCAGAAAGAAGTGACAACGGCGGATTTTCCCAAATTTTTCCATCCGATGCCGTATTACTTACAAGCCGATCAGTCAAAAGCCCTGGCTCTTTTTTGATAGCAGGTTCTGAAATTATCATTTCACGGTCTGAAAGACGTGAAGTATCCTTCATTCCTCCCTTGATCATCATCTGCCTGTCTTTAAATCCTGAAGATTTACTGTTTTTGAAGAAAGAAAAAATTGTTTTTGGAAAAAACCTCGGAATGATTTTAAATACCGCTCCAATAGCGCCTATAATTTCATCGATTGACGTATCGAAGAGTACGACCAAACCGATAAAAACTCCGGCTGTATAAACTAAAGACGCACCCAATCCGGTTATAACGTCTGAAATTGATCTGAATAAATAATCTCCTATCAGACCGCTTTTGAAAAGCGCACTTATACAAACAAAAAAAAGTAAGAATCCTATTGCGACATTTGGTTTTGAGATGAAAATTTTAAGTCTCAAAAATAGAAACCCAAAAAATATCAAAACTAAAGGAAACAAAAACGATGCGCCCCCAAAGTATCTGTCAACCTGATCAGATATTATCTGCAGAGACGGCTGACTCTCAGTGAAAGATAAAAAAATAAGGAGGCCTGAAATAATTAAACCAAAAGAGAAGATTGAATAAACAGTAGTTTTCTTTAGTTTAAACTTGAGTTTTCCTTTTCTATATTTTCTTCTTTTGGCCATGACTATACTATTATATATACTTAAGTTTGAGACTACAAACTAAATATTACTCTTCAATTACTACCGGCAAAACAAGAGGGCGCCTCTTCAGATTTTTGAATATTGACCTCTCTGCAGCTTCTCCAACTTTTTTTCTTATATAAATCCAATCTGTTACCTTACTCTTTTTACCCGAGAAGACATTTTTAACATCTGCTGCAACGGTTTTATTGGCTATTCTATTTTCTTGCACGGATAATCCTCGGGTAACCACTGTCGGCAAATCAATAGCCTGACCCGTCTCAGTATCAATTTCAGCAATAACAATTACAACACCTTCTTTTGATAATTTCTCTCTATCCCTCAGAACTATGCTTTCTATTTCCCCTCCTGAAATCTGATCTACATAAATATTTTTTGTGGAAATTTTTTTCCCGGTGGTAACCTTGCCATTTTCAAAAACAAGTTCCCAACCATTTTCGATCAAAAATATATCACTTTCTAAAAAGCCTTGCCTTAGTCCTAAATTTTTATAAGCTATCATTTGCCTATATGTACCTCCGATGGGCACCAGCTTCTTCGGCTTAACTAGTTCCATAAGGAGCATTAGATCATCAGCTGCACCATGTCCCGAGACATGAAAATCATCACTTAGCTGAGAATAAATAACCTTAACACCTTTCCTAGAAAGGTTATCAACTAGAGCATTAATAGAAACTTCATTTCCAGGAATGGGATCTGCGGAAAAAAGAACCATGTCATTTTTTCCAACTGATATCTCTCTGTGTTCTCCGTTTGCTATTCTTGATAAAGCTGAATTTTCCTGCGCCTGGCTTCCCGCAACAAGAAATAATAAGTCTTTGTCTCTGTATCTTCTAACATCGTTAAGTGAAACTTCCATTCCTTTATCAAGCTTCATGTAGCCCAGGTTTTGGGCAAGAGTTGTTGTATTTATCAATGACCGTCCCACAAACACAACTTTTCTCCCAAGCTTGCTTGCTGCCTGAACCGCTTGATTTAGTCTCGAAATACTTGATGAATAAGTTGTAAGAATAAATTTACCCTGGCAAATCCTCATCTCTCTTTCGATATTATCTGCCAAAGCCTGTTCCGATTTGGTAAAACCTTCTTTTTCGGAACGTAAGCAATCAGACATAAGACATACAACTCCCTGAGAGGATTCTTTGACAATTTTTGGAAAATCAGTTTTTTTCCCGTCGAAAGGGGTAAGATCAAATTTGAAATCACTTCCGTGATAAAAATTCATTGGGGGTGTTTTTATAAATAAATGTGCGCTATCCGGAATTGAATGAGTAACTCGGATGAAAGAAACGCTAAAATTCCCGAGTTTTACTTCGGGATTATCGTAATTAACTGTCGTTATTTTCTGATTTATGTTAAATTCTTTTATTTTTTCGTTGGCAAGAGCAGATGTTAGAGGGCTGCCGTAAATTGGGAATTTTATTCCTTTACTTGCGAACTGAGGAAGTATAAATGGCAATGCTCCAATATGATCCTCGTGTCCATGAGTCAGGACCATTCCCACGATCTTCTTTTGAGTACTCAAAAGATATGATATGTCAGGAAGAAGAAGATCAACTCCGAGCATTGTCTCATCTGCAAAACCGATTCCGCAATCAACTATAAGTATCTCGTTTTCGTACTCATAGAGATACATATTTCGTGTCACATCACCTATGCCTCCAATTGGAATAAAAGAAACTTTGTTATT
>JBBUBI010000034.1:0-4560 GCA_038058335.1 Patescibacteria group bacterium | reverse complement strand
TTGGTAATTATCACTAAGAAATTATAGCAGAACTTGAGCTAGAAGGCGGATTCTTTGCGGACGTCGGGGCGAAGAACCTTAAATGAAAGCAAAAAACACAAGAAAACCAAAATACTTCCTACTATAAATGGCAAAGGAATTGCGATCGTTGCAATTACTCCTCCTAAGATTGGCCCAAAAATCATCCCTATACTTTGATATGAAGCATTAAGTCCCATAATTGATCCCTGAGATTTAGCATCTGCCTCCTGAGAAAGAATTGTAGGAAGTAAAGTCTGAGTCATACTGTTGAATATTCCAAGAATTATTGAGCCCACAACAAAAACAAACAAAGATCTTGAAAAAAACATTATCAAAAACGATAGAGAAGTAAAAAAGATAGATATGGTAAATGATTTTTTAATCCCAAGTAATTTTGAAAAACGTCCTACTATAAACGTCTGGGAAATAAGTCCCACGATTCCAAACAAAGTAAAAAGTACTGCATTTTGTGACGGAGAAATCTTCAATATGTTCAATGTAAAGGGTTGGAATCCGTAAATTATTGCGCACGAAAATGCCAGAAAAAAGATCAGTGAAATAACAAATGTCACTCCTACATTCGGGTCAAAAAGTGTGTGCCAAAGACGAGGCAAATCAAAAAGTTTTCCCTTCCTAACTTCTCCCATATGCTTATTTGTTTCGGGTAAGTACAAATACGTCAAAGCTACAGCAATAAAACTAATTACCCCAGCTATTATAAATGGCCAAGCTTCCCCAAATCCGACCGTGAAGGCCGAAATAGCAGGACCGAAAATAAATCCAAAACTAAAAGCAGCCCCGATCATACCAAACGCCTTCGCACGTCCTTCGGGTTTCGTGGAATCCGAAATAACCGCAAATGCGACAGGTATATTTCCTGCGGTAATACCATCGAGCATTCGTGCTGCAAAAAGAAATATTGCGCTCGGGGCAAAAGCCATCATGAAGAATGAAAAAGCAGTTCCTGTAATCGAAAACAGCAGCATAGGTCTTCTGCCATATTTATCAGAAAGACGTCCAATAATAGGGGTTGAGATGAATTGACAGATCGAAAAGGAAGCAAAAAGTAGTCCGTTTTGAAAATCCGAAAGACCGTATTTCTTTGAATATGCATACAGAATTGGAATTATGATCCCGTACCCGAGCATATTTACCACAGCAATCAATCCAACTATCAATACATTTCTATTCTGTTTTAACATTTAATCTTTAATTATATCGATAATTTTGACTTTTTGCCAACATTAATATGCTCTATTTATGAAGTTTTAAACTCTATCCGTGCTGATGCTAAGAAGGGTCTTGTTATTGGTAATTAATCCGTCTACCCCATCTTCAAGCAAGGCAAGTGCGTGCGATGCGCGCGCTACTGTATAAACAAAAACTGTAGCGCCTACATCTTTAAATCTATGTATATTTCCAGTCGAGGCAACATCTTTATCAAGAGCAACACCAAATGATCCACGCGGATAATACTTATAATCGAAGAATCTTTTAACCAATTCTTCACTTTGAATTGTATAAAAAAGATTTGAATAATCTCCGTTCTGCCTGCTTGCTACTTGGGCTAATGCATCCCAAGCTTGAGATGTAAAATATGTTAAACCAAGCCCTCCTGATCTCTCAATAGTATCAAGTGTCGGAACTACAGAGGGAATATCTTTAAAATCAATAAGCATATTTATTCCATCATCCGAAAACTGCTGAAGAACTTCTTCAAAATCTCTGTCCGCTTCTTTAGCCTGAGACGAATCTCTGATAATATCAGGAACGCCGATAAATTTCCTATGCCCCACTCTAACAGAATTTCCAAATTTATAGACATCAGCCTCGATGCGGGAACAGCCTGTTTTTTTGTATTCTTCATAAATTGGAATAGAATCTCCGCCATTATGAGCGACTGTTTGAAAAGAAAATTGCATGAGCCTCTCTCTGGTAAAAGAGCTTATGGATTCTGAAACTGGATCATTATCTTGCCTGTCAAAGCTGGGCCTGCTTCCAAAAACCGCAAGCACTCCCAATGCAGCTGTGGCTTTAAGCATGCTCCCGTTGAAGCTTCTTCGCGAAATTCTTCTGCCCTCCTGAGGATTTTCAGCTGACATATTTATTTGTAGAAATATTAACTAATTTAGTCCAAGTCTCCTTGCACAATCTCCCCACACGCCCCAACCTCTTTTTTCCTGAAGAATTTTACCTCTGGTAATCTGTTCTTCTCGCGATGCTTCAGACGGAATTCCAACTCCTCCTGTTGAATCCCATGCACCCTGAGAAAACTGAAGTCCTCCGAAGTATCCATTTCCCGTATTTATATTCCAATTGCCATTTGATTCGCAAAGCGCGATCTTATCCCAAATGTCTTCTCCTACTCCACCAATCGCCTGTTGTATTGGAGTAACTGTCGGCGATAAAACTATTGTCGGTGTAAGAATTTCTGTGGGCACTGGTTTTTCTGTTGGAGTAGGCGTAGACGTAGGCTCGGGAGTTGGGGTCGGAGTAGCTGCTTTAACCAAAGTCTTTGCAGATTTTGAAATCGGAGAGACTGTATCTCTTTTTGAAATATATTCCGAAAGAGTCAGGATTGGAGAATGAACAATGAAAAGTGTTGCAAGCAGAATGCTATAAAAAGCAATTCTTTCCTTAGGTAAAAAGCTCAAAAGAAGCTTTCTCATTCATGTATTATAATCCAATATTTATTAATTACAACTTTTGAAAGAGTGGATTTAAAAAATAGAAGATTTATTTTGATTATAAACCCTGAAGATCCTTGTCTACGTCAGTGAAGTCTGTACTGGGATCATCTACAACTACTCCGTCCACCTCTTGCTCATCAGTACTTGCCACTGGGGTTGGCGTAACCACCGCGGTTGGTTGGACTACTACTGCAGGCTCTGGGGCTTTGGGAGCGCTTCCCATCATAAGAGACGCAATAACTCCACCCAAGACTATCAAAACAGCGATTGCGAAAATGACATAAAGCATTATATTTTTCTTCGCAGGAGGAGTTTCAGCAGCTGGTGGAGGCGGTGCTGCTTGAACAGTCTGAACAGGTGGTGTTTCCTGCGCGACTGGTGTTGGTATGGTAGTTTCTATATTTTCCATAGATTTAAACTTACTCGTCTGCCCCCAATGATGGGACACGAACCTTTACAAGCTCTGTTGCTGCGTTTCGCACTGCTTTTCTTGCTGCCAAAACCAACTGATGAGTAGCTTTAAGATCTGCCTTTAGTTTTTTTACAGCTTCTCCCATCGCATTTCTGAGCTTGGTCTCATCCGTTACATCCGCAACATACTCCTTACCAGCCTGAGCAGTTACTGCGGCTTCTGCTGTGGCAATTGCCGCTTCCGCATCAGCAATTGCTGATTCAACTGATATTACATCTTTTCCATCAGCCTTTGCATCTGCGGTTTTTTCTTTGATCTTTTCAATAATTTCATTTAATTTCTCCAGAACCGATGACATTCTGTCAGTATGTTTCTTGTTTATCGTGGCAAGCCGCTCGTCAATATTTTCCGCTAATTGCTTCTTGCGTTCGTCTTTGATCTCCTCCATTTTTGCTTTAAATTCCTCTCTCTTTTCCTTAAACTTTTCCCTTGCTTCTTCGCGCTTTTCTTTAATGTTTTCCATAAAATCTTGCTTTTTCTCCATCCGATTTTCTTTTCGCGTTTTGACATTATCCGATACGCTTTCCGTATTTTCTTCGGAATAAGAAGAAGGAACAAATGAAGTAAGCTGGATAAAAAGAAGTATTAGGGATATCAGAACAATTCTCATCTATCTATAGCTTAATATGTATCATGAAGTTTGTCAAGAAAATCTGGGATATTATGAAATTTTCTTTATGTCCCGCGCAAGATCTGCTTTTATTTGAGCTATTACCGACTTTATTTTATCCTCAGCTTTATCAATTTTCTCGCTTAGATGCTCCCATATCTTTTCGTGCTCTTTCTTTGCCAATAACTCGAGAAACTTTCTTTTATCATGCTCCTGCAGATTAGAAAGCATCTCATCAATAATAATGTTATGAATATTCTGGTGCGCAAGTTCGAGAAGCTCTTCCTGCTCCTTAAGTGACAAGCCCAGCGTCTCAAGATGTATTTCAAGAAACTCGACATTCACTAAATGGCTGTAGAAATATTTTTTCATAAAAAATTTATAGGACCTAATGGAATTGTATCACTGGGATCATCAATGAAAAAGTACAGAACAGGCCCCTTTCGCATTCCATCTGCATAGCCCAGGTAATACATCACCTCTGGTGATCCGCCGAGATGCTTACCTGTCCAGACAGCAGGTCCTGCATCGGCAATATCTGTAACTACCGCTTGTCCGGTATCAGAATTAACAACAAGCATTTTTCTATATTTGAAGAAATCTCTATACTCACTAAGCCTGCCATTGTAATTCGGTGCTTCAAAAGTCTGGACTGCGATATACCACTTCTCCCTCTCAACATCCTCAACTGACATTTCAGCTCCGGAATTTGCAAAATATCCCCATGCTCCCCTGCCAGGCGCCATTCCTGAGGAATAAAATATTTC
>JBBUBI010000033.1:36915-61853 GCA_038058335.1 Patescibacteria group bacterium | reverse complement strand
CTTGAACTAGTTATTCTAGTTCAAAAGTGTTACCGATGTATCTCATCTTCTGCATGCAATTCTGGATTGACTTTGGCTCGAGGATAATTTTTTTTGTGGAGATGTCGAGTAGTGAACTCGAGTCCAAGAAAGCAAAATAAAAACGTCTACAAGCTTATCTGATTTTTAATTCTCGCCTTATTCTTTTCCAATCAGAAGGAATAAATAAAGTAAAGGTTGAAAGTTCAGATAAAAAGCCAACCAACTTCTTATCTATAGCTCAACTTTAGTTATGCCTTATAAAATCTCGTTGAGAAAGATTTTACAGACAGATTGCTTAGCTTACGCGTATGCGTAGGCAAAGTTCTCGCGGGAATCTCTTCCAGCATTTATTTTTTTGATCTGTTTTACGACTAGTATCAAAGTCGGCTTGCAGTTTTTAAAGTACAGTCCTGTCGATGCAATGCATCCCCAAGGTCTAGAGTATACTATATTTTAACCTCAAAAGTCAACAAAACGATTTAAAAAATATTTAAAAAGCAGCTCAGGCTTTGTTTTTAGAAACAAACATCTAATATAATCCTGAAATGTCCACAAATTATGCTTAGATTGCTATGACAATCTAGTCACCCTTTTTAGTTATAGCTTTTTGTAATAATTCAGTGCCGTAGTAACGTACATATTTTCCTATTTTTTTACTTTCAACTAACTTCATGCTTTCTATTGCCTTTAGGTCTGCTATGGCTGTTGTTCTGCTAATTCCACAAAGAGCTTCGTATGAAGAGGGATTGACATAAGAACCTTTTCCCTGAGCCATCAAATAATGTAATGCCTGAATTTGCCTCGGGTTTAAAGCGTAAGATGAATCAAAAAGATTTTGAATGTTTTTATTTTCTTCCATTTTTCTTTCCAAATATTCTTTAAAGTTTTTCGATGCTTGCATGAGCTTTCTCATATGAAAGTCAAAGAAATAAGTTAAATCAAACTCATCCTGTTCGCTATAAACAAAGGCCATACCATATTGTATTGGAGCTTCTTTAATAACAAGTGATATAGGTAAATATTGCATTGCCCAGTAACCCTCTCTTAACAAATACCAGTAGAAGATTGTTCTTGCAAGCCTGCCATTCCCATCACAAAATGGATGTAATATTCCTATCCAGAAATGCAAAAATATGGCTTTTATAATAGGGTTTATAAAACGACCACCATCTTCATTATTCGCAAATTTTATAAGTCTCTCTATCTCTCGGTGAACAAATTCTTCACTGGGTGGGACATAATAAATATACTCCATCTGATCATTAACGGTTATTTCGTCTTGGTCCTTTCTATACCTTCCTTGTTTATCTTGATCCAAAGTATCTTTTGTAATTAAACGGTGCAATTCAAATAATACCTCTTGAGAGAGCTTCTTGTCTTTATATTCCTGGTTTAATGCTTGCATCGTTTTGTAGTTGTTCACGATCATCCGTTCTGACCTATCCTTTGGAGTTCCCTTTTCCGAAAGCAATTTTTTAGCCATACTTGTGGTTGTGGCTGCTCCTTCAAGTTGACTGGATGCAATTGCCTCTTCCATAATGCTTTTTGTTAAAAACTTTTTTTTCTGTTCTATGTCAAAAGTCGTCCTGCTAAGAAGAGGTAGTTCATTAGTGCCTAATTGCATATCGAGCTTATGCAGAAATTCCTCTGTAGAGAGCAATCGCAACCAGGAATAATATTCTCCGGTTTCTGCTCTTATTACGGTTTTCCTTGAGGAGTGTTTACGTATTTGTTTAACATAAAACCAAAATTCAGTAGGAGATAATCCTGGAGGAATTTTTGCACTATATCGTACTTTATCCCAATAATAGTAAACCGGCTCGCTTACAGCATAAACAGCCTCCATTGAGTCTATTTTTAGATCTTTGAGTTTCTTGGAGAAAGCTCCTTCATCAAAAGATGATAAATCTGGCTTTTCAAGCTTATATGGTATCATAATATGTTAAGTACGTGTTAAGACGTGTTAAATTTAACATATTCTATCAAAGAAGTGCTATAGTGTCAAGTACGTGTTAAGACGTGTTAAATTTAACATATGATTAACATATAATAAGACACGCAATTCTTTCGTTTGTGTCGCCAGCTCCAATTCTTCCTTGTGATATTCTTCTAAATTTCTTAAAGCGAGACTAGCTTCATATCCTGGAGAAGGGGATACCATTTGAAAACATAGTCTTCAATCTGATTCCACTTAATTCCTGAAATGTCCACACTTCGCTCATTACTTTCAGAAATTAGCTTCGCGTGGTAAACCACAAACAGTCCTATAGCTTGACATTTAGAGAATTCTTGCTATACTTCCTCTCATGGCAAATGAGCAAATTGGAAAACACCCAGAGGGTTTAGTAGGAAAAGAAATAGATAGCCCATCTTTACTCGCAATGGCTATTTCACGCCGAAGCTCAAAAGAAACAGATCGTACGCAAGTAAGACTTGCAGAAATATCTGAGCTTCCGTTTACACCAATGCCTACGGCATTAGTTGAGCCTTTCATTATAAGTACTGCGAGATTCACCGATGCCCGTCTTCAGGATAGTTCATATAGCCCTTCTATAGATGATTCAATAAGAGCTATTTATGGAGGAATTAGTGATGATGAAATTATGAGAGCGCTTATCGAGGACTCTACAGAGGAGGAAGCTGCTGATATGTCGGATGACGTAGATCCTACAAAAATGAGAGAGGCTTTTATCTCAATCGCTCAGAATGCGTCTCATTTAATTTCGCCGGCATTATTTGACAGGGCCGATTTCGATAGGTCATTAGCATTTGCGCAGCAGGTAGCAACTAGAGAAGAAGTGCCAATTGAGGATGTTTATGAAAATGACGAGATGTACGAAGAGGTAGCTAGGCTTTCAAGTACCTCTGAAGAAGTAGCAAGAAGGGGATTAAGTGGAGTAGAAAGGGTGACTCCTGAGAAGCTTGAAGGATTTCTTATTGATGCCATGATTAGTATTCTTTCAGCGATTAAAGATCCTGACGATGTTTTTACAGGCGAATTTCAGCAAGATATAATCGACGATTTTAAAAATAGCTCAGATTTTCAAATTCAACTTGCTCAAGCTGTCGCAAGAGTTAAATACGCCGGTAGAGTATTTATAGGGGAGTATCTCGAAAGAGTCTGGGGAATGGGAACGGTTGGAAATTTGCCCGAAGAAGTTCTTGCAGAGCTCAATATTGATGATCGTGAAACTCTAATCCAAGCTCTTCCTACGGAAGAAATAGAAGTCTATAGATTTATTGATCCACAGAATGCATAGCTTTGTTCCAATGCTTTCTTGTGATAACACTTAAAATTCCTCAAAGCGAAGCTAGATTCATATTTTGAAGCCTTGGATACCATTTGAAAACATAGTCTTGAATTTGGTTCCGCTTTTATTTATAATGTCCACAGAAAACAGATCATAAATATGTCTAAAGAGACTTCGATCCAACCACAAGAGAGTACCAAAAGCCCTAATTGGTCACAGATTTACGATGGATTAAAAAGAGATTATCCCCGCGAGCTTAAGCCACTTTTAGAGGCTCTGGGACGATGGAATGAAGAATCCCGTCATAGTGATATAAGATGTTAAGTTAGGAAACTAGTTCTTGTTCGATGGAGCGGTCAATATCTTTCTTTTTCTTCGCCTCTTTTTTCTGAAATTCCTTCTTTCCTTTTCCAAGACCCAGCTCGACTTTTATAAAGCTTTTGGTTGTATACATTGAGACCGGTATTACGGAGAGATTGCTTCCATCCATCTTGTGTTTAATCGCCAAAATTTCTTTTTTATGAAGAAGAAGCTTTCTGCTTCTCCTCTCATCATATCCTTCAGGACGCGCATATTTGTACGGGAAAATCTTGGCATTTATAAGATATGCCTCTTGACCAATTATTTTTACAAAACTTCCGGTCAGATCTGCCATGCCCTCTCGCACTGCCTTGACTTCAGATCCCAGAAGGTTGATTCCAGCTTCAATTTTCTCTGTAATTTGATAATCAAAATGTGCTTTTTTATTAGAGATTTTCATACTTCGCTATGCTCAGCACAAGTTCTTCACTCCGTTCAGGACAAGTTCTTTTCAATAATATCACACTAATCGATGCTTTGAGGCAGAGACGAGGTTCTTATTTTCCAATTATAATTACTGTGTCGGTTGAGTTATCTTCCGGCAAGTCTGAGTTAGTGTCAGTGACTTCATATTTTTCTGATAAATCTTTTTTCAGAAGATCTGTATAGGCGCTTAATGAATTCTTAACTTTTATTGTCGTCCCTTCATATTTATAGTTGTCTGCGTTTTGAGTTTTGGCAACATTATATCCCTTTTCTTTCAGGAAATCAGAAGCTTTTCCTGCTGTTCCTTCGACTCCGCTTCCATTTTCGATAGTGATAGAGATTTTGCCTCTATCTTGTCTTTGGACGATTTGTTCTGGAGAATTTTCTTTCATTTTGCTATCTACTTTTGCAAGCAGTTCCAGGATTTGCTTTTCTTGTTCTGATCCTTTTTCAAATTTATCTTTTCCTTCATCCAAAATTTTATATGCCTCTTTGAAGCTATCGTTTGCTACATTTTTATTAAGATCTGCCAAGCCTTCCCCTTCTTCATATTTTTCTAACGCATTTTTATAAATGTCTTGGTAAAGCGCATTTACCTTGGCCTCATTTTGCTTGTTAATCGTGATGAAAATAGTTGCGATCAGAAGTAAACCAATCACGATTGCTATGGTTAGGATGAGCTTTCTCTTGTGATTAACGCCTTTAAATGAAGGGATTTTCAAATGCTTGAGTAAAGAAATAGGAAGCGAAAATAGATTAAATTTATTCGTAGCAGAAGATTCCGGAATTAACTCCTCTTCGTTTTCTCCTGTAGGCTTTGATACCTCTTCTTCTTCTTGAACAAAACTGCATTTGATGATAAGAGCTGCGGCTCCATTTTTATCATCTTGGTGAATTATAGGTGCGATTGTTTCTGCGATTTCAGATGGAGTTTGTCCGTCAAGAGATGATACCAAAACACTTTCCGGTACAAGCTCTGTAAATTGTTTGGTTTGCAGAATGATGACGTCTCCGTCTTGTATTATTCCTGAGACCGCTTGGGATGATTTTTCATTATTTTTTGTATCAATCAACTCTCCGAATTCTTTTCCGCGTTTTATGCTTGCCCGAACTTCTCCCGAATAAAATAAATAAATAATATTTTTTACAACAGACCCTGCAATAAACGAAATGGCTACGTCCTCCGGAGCTTTTCTAAGCGCTTCATCAAATGCTCTCTTGATAGATACTAAATCTTTTACTTCAAGGCTATAGTATTCTTGCTCAAGGGTTTCAATTATTTCTTTGCCCAGAACGTTCAAAAAATCCTTCTCAGTCTCTTTTTCGGGGTCACTGGAGATGGAAATAACTGCGTATAGCTTGCCTGCATTATATGCTTGAGCCCAAGAGGTGGAGGAAGGCGTCGCCGCTATTTTGGCAACAAGGATATTTGGCTCACCCTGCATACTTTTAAAGTATAACAATTGCCGCAATAAAAAGCGAAAAAGCAAGAATAACTGAAATGAGAGAGACTGTTTTTAAAACTGCAGAGGAAGATTTCTCAGAAACTATTCTGTCCATGGATCTTACTTGGTTATAAACAATGAAGAGAAACACTGCGTGGAATAAACACAACACAAGAAATCCTACTTTGAATATTATAAAACTATCGAATATTTGGTTTAAAATAGTTATATTCATTTATTTCTTCCCAATATAATCTTCAATAAGATGGACTACTCTTTCGGGGCTGGGAACAGCTTCGAGTTCAAAGTTTCCGTGTTGTCCTGCTGTTTGTATGTGAACATCTCCGAAATGAAATAGCGACATGATTACGCCATTTTGGATGTAGCTTGCATCCTGAACTACACTATATCCTGTGGTTGAGACGTTTTTGTATGTAAGGTCATGTAAGTCAATATCTACGATTCGTCTGGTTGTCAGAAGACCTAAGTTATAAAACCAGCTCACGAAATTTACCAGGACAAAGGTGAAGACAACAGAATAATAAAATATCAGAAAAAGAAGAGTAAAATTAGCAGGAAAATTCAGAAAAACGAAAATATTAAAGTTAAATATATTAAAAGAATTTATAACTCCGAACACAATAGGGATGATTGTGAAGAATAAAGCAAGCAGAATCCAATCGACATTTGTAATATAGTGCCTTCTGAGAAAAAGCAATATTTTTTCATCTGGTTCCTGATCGGCAAATGAAATTCCTTCTGGATCCGGATAAAAAGTAGAAAACATCCGAATCTTTTCTTCAGGGTGAGAGGAGCTTTTGTGGTGAATTAATCTATCTGCAACACTTTTTAAGTGATGTTTTTTCTCATTGTTCTCTGAAGAATGAGGCTCTTTTAAGATTTTTTCGTTATCAGTTGTTGGTTTATGATCGGCAATAAATATGTCAGGCATACAATTAGTGAATAGTGATTAGTAAATAGTGAAAAGTTAAAGACATAAGATTCTATTTTTTCTCAATATTGAAGAATGCAAATCCAGATTGAGGAATAGACAAATATCCCGGAGCCCTTAGATTAAATGCTCTCTTAAAATCTGATCCGCTTATACTTATCCCATTTATCGTGACATTTCCAGTTGAGCCGTCTCCTTGAGATACGGTGACACTTGTTGCGGAGGAAATACCTCCATTTGCTGAGACCAAATTCTTGAGCTCGTCCATACTGTAGGGATTTCCTCCCCAGCAGGAAGTTGTAACCGGTGTGATTCTAGATGTGTCAATGCCTGAAGTGCTTAGTGCAATTGCAGCATTAACTATGTCTGCCATTTCCTGAGGTGAAAGCCAAGGGTTTGATCTTCCGCATTTATTGCTCGATGTTGAGTATCCCTGTGTATACCATGATTTGTAAAGCCATGGAGATCCGCCTTTTTTCTCATAAGTTTTGTCAGTAAAGTTTGTGCCTCCGCTCCCATCGGTTGTATCCCAGCCAGAAGTTGTAAGATACCCTCCGGTAGTTGAAGAATAATATGTCACAACATCTTCAATGACCTCGCCTCTAGTTGATTGAACCGCTGATCTCCAGGCTTCAGGCGGATTATCAGCTTTTGAGCTTGAGAAAACTTGGCAAGCTTCATTCGTACAGATTGAGAGTCCTTGAGTTTTATATCTATATGCATAAGTTCTAGCCGCAACTGCTTGTGCCTTAAGAGTCTCCATATTCCAGGTAGATGGCATTTCGGCAATTCCCATAAGATATCTATCTTCAAAATTCATAGACCCCTGCCCTGTTACATTTATGTCTCCTCCTGTGTCTTTGCCGACAGGGTCTTTACCGTAATATTTGCTTAGAATTTGTCTGTAGCTTTGTCCGTCTTGCGCTCTGCCTCTTGCTCCATATTGGCTCATTCCTTTTCTGTGAGTATGCGCTCCGAATGAAAATACAGCAAAATATCCGCCAGGGGCTTGCTCTCTAAATCCTTTAATTGATGCGTTATAATCATCGGCAAGCTCGCTGTCTCCGATACTTACTATAAAACCACCTGATCTTTCGTTAATAATTTGATTTTGTCTTGCTGAGAGATCTGAAATTTTTCCTGAAAGATCGCTTTGATATTTCTTGGCTCCAGTTACGACCTCATCCAGCTTTGCAGACTGAGTATCAAGGTCGGTCTTAAGCACTGCCAATTTTTTCTTTTCAGATTCCAGATTGGTTTTTTTTGTCTCAAGATCCTTAATTGATAATGCTATGTTTGTAATAATTGCTTTATCCTGATCGGTTACTGCGCGCTGATAGGCAAGCATTTGAGTAATATCTGAAACTGAAGTTGATGAAAAGAAGACTATAAATGGAGAATTATAATAGGATTTGATATAAAAATCTCTGATTGTTTGATTCAATATTTTTTCCTGTTTTGCAAGATTTTCATACCCTTTTTCAATATCTTTTTCTTTACCAGCAATGTCAGCTTCGATAGATGAAAGTCTTTTTTTTAATCCTGCAATTTGGAATTGAAGACTCTTTAGTTCTGATTCAAGCGGTTGAGTGGCTTTTATCGAATTGTTCAAGGAAGAAGTAAGCTCCTGTATTTGACGAGTTATATCATCGAGCTCATCGGATGAGGATTTGGGGACGTTATAAAAGAGTGCGCCTGCGACAAAAATAGACATGAAAAGCAGGATTAATATCTTTTTCATAGCTTCATCATTATAGCAGATTAACTCTTGCCAAATATTGACTCATGTGGTAGTATGAGCCCAAAGTTATATGGAAGATAATCCGTTTCCACAACCAACTTTAGAGAAGCCAACTTCTAAAAAGAAAAAGAGATTTGTTTTTCTTTTCTTCGTGATTGTTTTAGTTCTGATTTTGATTTACCTTGGATCAAGATTCATGGGGAACAGTTCGTCTCAGCAGGAAGAGGCATTGCCAACACCAGAGGAATTTGTGATCCCAACCGATATTCCGACGCCAGCTGAAGAGTCGCCTGCGCCCACAGAGGAAGCTAAAAAAACTCCAACACCTACAGCAAAAGCCTCAAGAAGTGCTTCTTCAGTTGATAAAACAACCGGACTCGACAGAGCAGATCTTGAGATACTTGTGCAAAATGGAAGCGGAGAAAAAGGAGTTGCAGGAACTGTCGCAGATGTGCTGAAGGGACTGGGATACGCAATCTCCTCAACGGGAAATGCAGACAACTTTGATTATAGCGACATAACAATTCAGGTAAAAAGTGCTCAAAAAGATTTCCTCCCGATACTTAAAAAAGATTTAGCTGGAAGTTACACAATTGGCTCTGCAACCTCAGATTTACCAGCAAGCGCCTCTTACGATGCTCTCGTTATAGTCGGTAAGTAATCCCGATTGAATCGGAGTTGACCGCTGATATTCTTTTGTGTACGATGTTTTTATGTCTTCCTATGACGTTGTTTTAGTTGGTAATGCTACTGTTGATAATTTTTTGTGGATCCAAGATGAGAACAAACATTTCCGAATGGATGAGGCAACAAGAGAGCTGTGTATCAAAATGGGAGACAAATCACTTATTGAAAAAGCATATTTTTTGGTAGGAGGAAACGCTGCGAATGTATCGGTAGGATTATCGCGTCTTGGATTTAAAACAGCAGTTGTTGCGGAAATTGGTGAGGATGAATTTGCTCAAAAAATAATAAATTCACTTTCAGCTGAAGGCGTATCGGATGAATTTTTGAGAAAAAATCCAAATACCTCCACGTCTTTCTCTGTAATTATAAATTATAAAGGAGATAGAGTAATTCTAGAAGAGAAAGTTGAAAAAGAACACAAATATTTCTTTGAAGGCACAGAAACTAAATGGATTTATCTTACGTCTGTAGGCGACAATTGGATAGATGCATACGAAAAAGTAATTGATTTCGTAAAGCAAAAAGGAGTGAATCTGGCATTTAATCCTGGTGTTGCTCAGCTCGACGCAGGAGGCGAAATAATTCAGGATGTTTTGAGAAATTGCAGTATTCTTTTCGTCAACAAAGAAGAGGCTGAAATAATATCGGGAATAAAAAACGTAGACAACATAGACTACGAAACATATCTAAGGAAACTTTTAATAGAACTTAAAACAAAATGTCCGGGAGTCGTAGTAATTACTGATGGCGCAAAAGGCTCCAGCATGATTGATAAAAATGATGAGGTTCATTTTCACAAGCCATCTGAGGTAGCATCTCTTGAGAGAACAGGCGCAGGGGATTCATTTGCAAGCGGATTCTTAGGAGCAGTTTTATCTGAAAAGGATTATAAAACTGCAATGGAGTGGGGTACGTTAAATTCAGCATCTGTAATAACTGAAGTTGGTTCTCAGTCAGGGCTTTTAAGAAAGGATGAAATAGAGCAAAAAAGTGAACATAAAAATGACTAATCAGCAAAAAGCCAGGGAGCTTTGGAAAAGAACCAGAGAAGAAAAGTTTGCGGTAGGGTCATTCAATATAGACAATCAGGAAACGCTTATCGCTATAGCTCGTGCGGCAAAGGCCAAAAATTCTCCTGTTCTTATAGAATTAAGTCAGGGAGAAGTCGATGCGATAGGATTATCAAACGCGCGAGATCTTGTAGACAATTATATACAGGAATACGGTGTTGAAATGTATCTTAACCTAGATCATTCTCCTTCGGTTGAGGCTGCAAAAAAAGGTATTGATGCTGGATTTGAGTTTATTCACATAGACCTGTCACAGGCCAAAAAGGATGCAACCGATGAGGAAATAGTTGATGCAACTAGGCAGGTTGTGGAATATGCAAAGACAACGGGAGCGTTGGTCGAGAGCGAACCTCATTATTTTGGCGGAAGTTCAAATGTCCATAAGGAAGAAATTGACTACGAGATGATTAAAAAAACATTTAGTACTCCTGAGGGCGCACGTTCATTTGTTGAGGCAACCGGAGTTGATACCTTTGCTGCTGCAATAGGAAATCTTCATGGTAAATATCCAGTGCCGAAGATTTTGGATATTGATTTGCTAAAACAGATAAGAAATGCAATTGACTGTGCCATCAGTCTTCATGGCGGATCGGGAACGCCTGCTGAGTATTTTCAAAAAGCCATAGCTATCGGAGTAAGTAAAGTAAACATAAATTCGGACATGCGCTTTGCATATCGCACTGAGCTAGAAAAACAACTCAAGGATCATCCGGATGAGTATGCTGTGGTGAAATTAGAACCTTCAATTATTGAAGCAGTGCAAAATGTAGTAGAGGAGCACATAGAGATGTTCGGTTCAGCGAATAAGGCACTATTATGAAAATTTATATTGGGGCTGATCATAGAGGATTTGAGCTGAAGGGGAAGATTAAAAATTGGCTTTCTCAAGACTATCCTGAGATTGAAGATCTTGGAGCTTTTGAATACGATCAGAATGATGATTACCCCTTGATAGCAGAGAAAGTTGCGCAAAGAGTATCTGATGATTTTGCGGAAGAAAAAGAAGCTCGGGGAATTATTATCTGCGGATCCGGAGCGGGAGTAGATATAGTAGCGAATAAATTCAAGCATATAAGAAGCGGACTTGCGATAAATCATCAGCAGGTTAAGAAAGCAAGGGAAGACGATGATATAAATATCCTGGCACTTTCTGCAGAATATCTTACAGAAAATGAAATTAAAGATTCTGTAAAAGCATTCCTTTCAACGAGTTTTTCAAATGAAGAAAGAAAAAAGAGAAGGCTTGAAGAAATAGACAGTATTGAAGATGAACAATTATAGTCAAATAATTCCGGGGATACTTGAAAAGGATTGGGTGGAAATTGAGAAAAAAATTCAGTTGGTATCTTCATTTGCAAAAAAAATTCATATAGATTTGATAGACGGAAAGTTTGCGCCAAATGTTACTTTTCTTGATCCTATGCCATTTACAAAATATACCGGAAATATCGAATTTGAGCTCCACATGATGGTAGAAGAGCCTCTAAATTTCCTTAAGCCATTTGCTGCTGTCGGGTTCCGAAGATTTATTGGGCATATTGAAAAAATGTCTGATCAAGCAGAATTTGTTGCTGAGGCTCAGCTTTTGGGAGATGTAAGCCTTGCAGTTGATCTTCTTACGCCGATTGAAAGCATTGAAGTGCCGTTTGAAGATCTTGATGGAGTTTTGGTTATGTCTGTTAAAGCAGGAGAGTCAGGACAAGAATTTGTGCAGGAGATCCTTTCAAAAATTGAAAAAATAAAAAACAAAACATTTATTCCGATTGAGATTGATGGTGGAATAAATCTTGAGAACATTGTCAAAGCAAAAGAGAGTGGGGTAAGCCGTTTTGTAATTACTTCTTCTATTTTTAATGGGAGTGAGTCCGAAAATTACAATAAACTGAAAAGCAAGATCTTGGGAGAGGAGGTGTAATATGAGCGAAAAAGGGAAAATACTGGAATCCGTTGGAGTAATTGCAATTGTATACGGATTGGGAGCTTACCTCGTTACGAATTTATCATGGCCTGAGTACGGTGCCTGGGGAGCTGGAGGCGTAATACTTCTTTTGATTGGCTGGGCGAAAAAGTCAATGGAGAGCAAGTAGCCCCGATACATTAGATAAAGTCGAAATAAGCTAATAAAGTGGTATAATTTTCCTCATGGTACCGCTTGAAGATTTTATTCTTGATAAAGATTCTGCAAAAAACACACCCCTCATAAAAAATATTTTATTAAAAAAAACATTGCTTGAAAAAGGTGACGCAAGGCATAAAAAAATTAAAACAGCACTTGTTATAGGCGGAGGAGGAATGCGCGCTGTTTATAGCAGCGGAGTAGTCACAGGACTTGAGAAAGCAGGGTTGTCCAAAGTATTTGATGTTGTTGTCGGACTATCTGCAGGATCCGCAATTTGCGCATATTTCATTAGCGGTCAATCAAGATTGGGAACTTCAATTTATCAAGAAAGCTTATTGGATAAAAATTTTATAAACCTAACTCGTATTTCAAAGATATTGAATGTAGATTACTTGGATCATGTGTTTAGAAATGTCAAACCTCTAAATCAAAAAAATATAAGATCTAGCAGGTCTGAATTTTATATTACGGTTACGGATGCGATAACAGGAAAAGGAGAATTATTGGATACAAAAGATAAAGAAATAGATATTATAGATGCTATTCTTGCTTCAGCTGCTCTACCAATTGTTTACAACAAAACCATTTCTATTAAAGGAAAAGAATATTGCGATGGAGCAATCGGGAATGGGATTCCTATTGATTTCTTGCTTTCGAAGGGATGTACGGATATTTTAGTTGTGCTAAATAACTCTGCGGTGAAAAAAAAGTCAGCCCCGCTATTTGAGAAAGTTGGCTCGCTTTTATATATGAGAAAATTTACTCCCCAGCTTAGAAAAGCAACTCTTGCTCGGAATCATCTCTACAACAAGTCATTGGAAATAATACAAGGACTCAAGAATATTAACGTAGGATTCCTGACTCCGGAGGAGATGCCGCTAAAAAGAATGAGCAAGGACAAAGCGAAAATGAGAAGAGTTGAAGAAATGGCAGAGAAGCAAATAGAAAGAATTTTTGCTCAGTAATTTTTAGTTTAAGGAGTTGGGGTCGCGAAGATCCTTCTGTTACAATCCACAAAATTATCGGTTCCTTTGATAAAATATTCATTTCGCCCCATGCATTTTTTTGTCACGATATTCGAAGGAATCGTTTGTTTTTCATCTGGTTTGTTGAGCAGTAAGTTATTCATTATTTCATGCCAAATGGGTGCTGCTCCAGTGATACCAGATGTTAGGCTTGGATCCATAGGACTGTTGTCGTTATTTCCGACCCACACTGCGACTACGAATGACGGTGTGTAGCCGATTGTCCAATTATCTCTTTTATTATCTGAAGTTCCTGTTTTTACCGAGACAGTATGACCATCAATCACGAGAGGAGAATTTGTCCCGAATGCCATAGAGCGTGCCTGATTATCAGATAAAATATCTGAGATTATAAATGCAGCTGCCGGATCGATAACTTTCTGTACTGTTTTTTTCTTTTGTTCCAGAATATTTCCTCGCGGGTCTTTTACTTCAAGAATCGGATTTAGATCTACTCTTTCTCCTTGATTGGCAAAAGTTCCATATACAGTTGCCATATCAGTCATCTTGACTTCTGCTGCTCCTAAAGTAATTGCAAGGCCGTATTTTTCGGGTTCTTGCCAAGTTGAGATTCCCATTTTTCCAGCAAGATCTATCATTGATGCGACTCCTACTGCATTCAGAAGTTTGACTGCGGGGATATTCACGGAGTTGCCGAGTGCTTGTCTTAGAGTTAATGTGCCGTGAAATCGCGAGTCATAATTTACAGGTGAATATGCCGGACCTCCGTTTCCCCTGAATGTAATCGGAGAGTCTACGATTGACGTAGCCGCAGTAAATCCTTTAAGAAGAGCATCAGTATAAGTTACAGGTTTTATACTTGATCCTGGCTGTCTGAGGGCTGTCGTAATATTATAATTTCCCCCATTGCCGTCGTTGTAATTTTTACTTCCTATCATAGCCAAGATGTCACCATTTTTTGGATTGGTTACCAATGCTCCTCCGTTGGTTAGATTGAGGTATATAAAAGAATCTACTTGAGTCTTGACTATGTCTTCTGTCATCTCTTGAGTATCAAGATCAAGAGAAGTCTTAACCGCCAGTCCTCCCCGTTCGACCATAGCAAGGCCATATTTTTTAACTAGAAGATCTTTTACATACCAAACAAAATGAGGAGCATTAAGAGGATTTTGCAGAGGCTTAAAGGTAAGATTTTCTTTTTCCGCATTTATTCTTTCATTTTCGGAAATATAACCTTGTTCTCTCATTTTTTTAAGAACTTCTTTTTGTCTTTTCTTCCACAGATCCGGTCTTTGTCCATAAGGGGAGTAAATAGTTGGAGCATTTGGAAGCCCGGCAAGGAAAGCGCTTTGTGCAAGAGTTAGCGTTTTGGCATTCTTACCGAAATACGTTTGAGACGCTGCTTCAATTCCCCAGGCAGTACCTCCGTACGGAATTTCATTTAGATACATTTCAAGAATTTGGTTTTTGGTATAAATCTTCTCAGCCCAGAAAGCAAGTATAATTTCTTTAATTTTTCTGGTAAGACTAATTTCAGGAGTAAGAAGCTCTGATTTTATGAGCTGCTGTGTAATAGTTGATCCGCCTTGGATTGGCTCTCCTGATAGGTCAGCAATAGCAGCTCTTCCAATTGCCTCTACATCAAATCCTGGATTTGAATAAAAATCCTTGTCCTCGATCGCGATAGTCGCTTGCTGAAGATGCTTTGGCGTATCAGATAGGGAGATTGCAGTTCTGTTCTGATTGGAATATATTTGATGAAGAAGTTTTCCGTTTCTGTCATAAATTTTTGTAGTTTGCGCACTGTCCTGAAGACTTAAGATGCGGGGATCCGGAAGCTCCTGGATAAAAATAATAAAAAGAAGAGGAGCGAATATAAATATAGTTGATAGTACAAATCCGAGGATTAGATATCTTACTTTAATCCATATCGTTGAATATGGAAAAATTTTAATTTCTTTAACTTTTTTTCTTTTTTTCGGAATTTTTTTATCTTTCGCAAGATTTATATGAGGTTTATTAAAATTTCTAAAGCTGTTTTTTAAAAACTCACCGGCATTATGTGTAAGTCTGGAGCTTAATTTTCCAGGAATCTTAAGTATCTTTTTTGCTAGATTGAAGCCTGAACTGACAATTGAAAAGATTTGAGCAATCAATATTTTTAAAGTAAGCAGGAAAAGTTTAAAAATAAAAATCGTAAGATCTCCAAGTCTTATTAGGAATTTCAGAA
Source organism: Patescibacteria group bacterium (assembly GCA_038058335.1). GTDB lineage: Bacteria > Patescibacteriota > Microgenomatia > Levybacterales > UBA12049 > JBBTVO01. The sequence continues at coordinate 46,565 of JBBUBI010000033.1, read as the reverse complement.
GGAATAAAAAAATGTATAAAAATGCGCTCATATAAAAAGGGCAGAGGATAATGTCTGCCTGTAGGCAGGATCCGCCTTTCGGCGAGATAAGGAAAAGTAAAGCGGATTATACTATAGGAAGGCTAAATTTGAAAGAGGGACTTTATGGGTAAGAAAAGATTTGCGAAAATAGAATATCATAAATTCACCTAGTTTTATTTATTAAAAGGCTTTACTTTACTTTCAAAGGCTGTCTGTTTCCGCCAAATCCCTCAATTTTTCTTTTTGAATCTTTTATTGGAACTTTCATCTCACCGGTTTTCCTAAATTGCATGTGAGAGGCAACTGTTTGATCTTTTGAGAACTCATTTTGTCTTTCAACAAGCTCTACTTGTCCATCATCTGTTACTTTTAAAGCATATTTAGTATTGGGATCAAGTTTCGTAGCATTTTCATCAGTTAAAACGTCATGTAAATGTCCATATACTATCTCATCCGGACGAAATCCTGCTATTGCTTTTGTAAGTCCATTTACGATTTGGGAATGTTCTCCTGTTGGTTGGGGATTATCAACGGTTAAATTGTGTATTCGCCAGTTAGGTTGTCCGTGCGAGACAATAACAACTGATTTATTATCTTTTCTTGCCCATTCGACTGCAGTTTTTATTTCCTCAATTGTTTCTGGTTTCGTGTTGTCAAAACTGGTTATTGCATCAAAAGGCATGAGGATTTGAAGAGTGGTCTCGGTGTCAAGGGTAGTAAGAGTATTGTAAAAGAGAACACCGTTTTTCTCAAAAAATTCTTTGGCACGGAATAACCTTTGTTCAAGCGGTAAAGGTTCGGCTGTTGTAACTCCTGGGATAAAATCAATTGGCGTCCTTGCATCCCAATTCCCTTCAATCATTGCAACCTTGGTTCCCTTTGTCTGCATAGCTTTTATCGGCTCGAGTACTTTTCTAGCGTTTTCCTCTAGGCCATCTGCTAAAGCTTGCTTCGCTTCAATAGGAAGATTCGATGCGTAATGTCCATAATGAACGTATTTAGAGTATCTTCTTATTTCTTCGGCAATATCGTGATCTGTTAATTGCCCCAATTGAGCAGTAATCTCTTCTGGTGTTTTTCCAGCAAGACCAAGCTCATATTCTCTTAATTTTAAGAAGCCTTTCCTAAGATTAAATCCATCTTCCGGTGGTTTTGTACCACCATATAAAAGAATATCTTCATCGGTTGCTTCCGGATTTTGTTTTAATATCTCATTTCTTGAATGATTGTTTAGATAGTTGTAGAAAAGCCTTTGAAGGTCTTCAAAGCTTTTAGTACCTATAACATCTCCTTCAAAAATTGCCACTTGGGGGGGGTCCGCCGCCATTTCAGCTAGTCTATTGAATAAATCTTGATTTCCGCCATGAATGTCGCTAATATATGCAATTGTTTCTTTATATCTTTGATCAATCTCTTTTAATTTTTCAGGATCCTCAATTCCATAGGATCTAATACTTTGTGTAACTTCCCAAGGCGAGACCCCATTTTCAGAAGCAGTATCTCTAACAAAACGCAGCAATGCTTTGGGGCTCGTCATAACTTTTGGTTGTTCTTGATCCGAAGAAACGCTTTGGGTATCGCCCACAAATTCCTCAAATCTGTTACTTCTAGCAACTACTTTTGGTAAAGAATCAATCCGCGATGCTTGTGTATCAGTTAAAGCTGGTTTTTCAGATGATGCGATCCATCCTTCGAATTTTCCCTCACTCATATTGTAATCTTATCATTTTTTCTGAAAGTTGAGTTTATGGTGCAGGAGTTGGGGAGGCAGTAGGTGTCGGATGTGCGCAGGATACGCAATAGCTGTCACCGGTCGCGTCTTTTATAACTGTATGTTTTTTGACTTCTGTATTTGGATCTCCTTCTTTTGCCTGTTCTTGTGTGTCTTTGTTTACGAATACATCCTGGTTTAATACCTGGTAGCTTGATTTAGATTCAGTGCCGGCTATAAAATATTCAAATCTGGTATTGCAGGGATTGTCCTTATTTGGAATAAGACCAGTATCTGCGCAAACCGATTTTTGTATTACTCCAGCCGGTCTTTGAAAAGGCTCGGGACCTTTTCCGGCAAGAAGTTGAGTCATTATGCCATTCCAGATTGGCGCTGCTCCAGTGACGCCTGAAGCTACTCCGCTCATTGGTCTGTTATCATTATTGCCAACCCAGACGGTCGTGACGTAAGAAGGTGTGTATCCGATTGTCCAGTTGTCTCGAAAATCATTCGTTGTACCTGTTTTGACAGCGACAGGTAAATTTCCAATCCTAAGCTCAGAAGATGAGCCGAATGCCTGAGTTCTTGCGTGATTATCAGATAAAATATCCGAGATTATAAACGCAACTCCCTCAGGAATTACTTTTTTTCCAAAAATAGGTGATTGCGGAGGTTTGTACTCTTCAAGAATTTTTCCGTTTCCGTCTGCAACCTTAAGAATAGGATGAAGAGGAATTTTATATCCGCCGTTTGCAAAGACACCGTATGCAGTTGCCATATCAAGCATTGTGACTTCTCCTCCTCCTAAGGTGAGTGACAGACCGTATTTGTCAGAACTGCCGAAAGATGAGATTCCCATATCTTTTGCCACATCAAGCATGGACTGAATTCCGTTAATCTTAAGCATTTTTACAGCGGGAATATTAATTGAGTTGGCGAGCGCAAACCGCATTTGTATAATTCCGCGGAATTTTCCGTCATAATTTACAGGGCAATATTGAGCTTGTCCTGGATTGGGGAAGCAAATTTTCTGATCAATAAATGGAGTTGCCGCGCTATATCCTTTTATGAGGCCTGTCGCGTAATTTATAGGCTTGATGCTTGATCCCGGCTGTCTTTGGGCGATTGTTACATTTACATTTCCGTCATTGCTGTCATCGAAATAGTCCTTGCTCCCGACCATCGCAAGAATCTCTCCAGTCGAAGGCTTAGAAACAACAGCTGCAGCATTTGTCACGCGAGAGGAATTGATCCTGTCAATTTCTGCAGCAACTGATGCTTGTGTCATATCCTGAATTTTCATATCAAGAGAAGTTGTTATCTTGAGTCCGCCCTCGTTAACTTCTTCCTCTCCATATTTTTGCACCAGAAGATCCTTTACATACAAAACAAAATGCGGAGCCTTAATTGTGTTTGAAAGATTTTTGTATTTGAGCGGTTCCTTCATTGCCTTATCGAATTGGTCTTTTGTAATATATTTTTCATCGAGCATGGCTAGCAAGACTTCTTCTTGTCTTTTTTTTGCTAGTTCAGGTCTTGATCCGAACGGTGAATAGATGCTTGGTGCTTCCGGAAGTCCTGCCAGAAGTGCGCTTTGTGCAAGGGAGAGTTCTTTTGCACTTTTACCGAAATATGTTTGCGACGCAGCTTCAATTCCCCAGGCAGTGCCTCCATACGGTGTCTGATTTAGATACATCTCCATAATTTTATTTTTTGAATAGAGTGCTTCAGTAGCAAAAGCCAGAAGTATTTCTTTTACTTTTCTCAAGATTGTACGCTCGGGAGTTAAGAGGCTGTTTTTGATAAGCTGTTGAGTAAGAGTAGAGCCTCCTTGTACCTTTTGGTAAAATGCAATTGAAATTGCGGATCTCACGATTCCTTTTATATCAATCGGGCCGTGTTTATAAAAATCCTTATCCTCAATTGAGATAGTTGCCCGTTGAACTGTCAGCGGTATAGTTGCAATAGGTACGAAAGTTTGATTTTTATTACTGTAAAATGTGAAAAGAAGTTCTCCATTCCTGTCATAAATTTGAGAAGCCTTTGATGCGCTGTTTTGAGAAAGTCGGGTAGGAGATGGTAGATCCTTTAATATGAAAATATAAAAAGCTACAAATAAAGTGATAAAAACTAAAAATAGGAGCGCCACTCTCTTCTTGAAGAACATTTTTCCGAAATTTTTAATCCTTTTTGGAATTTTTGATGCCAGCGAAGACATAAAATATATGATACCATTTAACATATTCTTAAACAAATATTAGCATGCTTAATTTATCCATACCAATAAGTCTCAACTGGGTGGATTTTGTAATAATATTGGTCCTCTTTTTTTATGCAATTGAAGGCTATGCAGTCGGATTCCTTGCTTCGCTTCTGGATCTGATAAGCTTTATTTTGTCATTTTTAATAGGACTTAAGGGTTACTCATTTATCGGTAAATTACTTCAAAACGTCCTATCAATCTCTGCAGGATTTGCAAATGCTTTAGCATTTTTACTTGCTGCTTCAGTCTCGGAAATTATTTTGGGATATTTTCTGAGACATTTTGTATATGCTAGGTATTTCTCTCGAATAAATTTTAAAGGAACATTTTTAAAATATACTGATAAATTCCTAGGGGCAATTCTTGGTGTTTTATCGGGACTTATTTTATTTTCCTTTATTCTTTCCGTAATAATTGCGCTTCCGATTTCTGTTTTTCTAAAACGATCAGTTTCAGCTTCAACGATTGGAAATTTTCTGGTAACAAATACTTCAGGGTTTGAAAAAGATTTGAATAATATATTTGGCGGAGCTGTAAATGATACGCTCAACTTCTTAACTGTCGAACCCAAGAGCGATGAAAGCGTAAATCTTAAATTTAGGACTAATGATTTAAGTGTTGACCAACAGGCAGAATCACAAATGCTTATCCTGGTAAACAAAGAGCGTACTGCACGCGGGCTTAAGGAAGTAGTTCAGGGTAATTCTATGCGTAAGGTAGCACGCGCGCATTGCGAAGATATGTTCAAGAGGGGTTATTTTTCGCACTACACTCCTGAGGGGCTATCGCCCTTTGACAGAATGGCACAGGCAGACATAGACTATGAATATGCAGGAGAGAACTTGGCGCTTGCTCCGAATGTGTCAACCGCGATGGACGGACTTATGAAAAGTCCGGGGCATAAGGCAAATATTTTATCTGTGAATTTTGGTACAGTTGGAATTGGAGTAATTGACGGAGGAATTTATGGACAGATGTACTGCCAGGAATTTACTGATTAGATGATTAATTTACCGGATTTAAAAACAGCTCAAATAAACGGAAAAAAAGTTTTTCTTCGTGCGGATCTGGACATACCGATTGAAAATGGAATTATTCAGGATGATACTCGTCTGGAAGAAGGGATTGAGACATTAAATTTCCTTCTGGGAAAAGGAGCACATGTAATTATTGCGGGTCACCTCGGACGACCTGAAGGCAAAGAAGAGAAGTTTAGTCTAAAGCCTGTTGCAGACTATCTTGCGAAAAAGCTTAATTCGTCCGTGAAAGAAGGAAGAGTAGGGGAATTTGAAGGCTGGCAGATCACGCCTGAGCTTTATCTTCTTGAAAATCTGAGATTTTATCCGGAAGAAGAAGCAAGTGATCCGGTCTTTTCTCAAAAACTTGCAAGTCTTGCGGATGTTTATGTAAATGATTCATTCGCTACGGTTCACAGAGCACATTCTTCAATTGTAGGAATAGCTGGGCTTATCCCGCATTACGCGGGTTTTATGCTCAAAAAGGAAGTGGAAGTTTTGTCCAATCTGCTTGAAAATCCGAAAAGGCCTCTAACTGTAATTATCGGAGGAGCGAAGATAGAAACTAAGCTACCTCTTGTTGAGAAGATGCATCAGATCGCGGATTATGTCCTCGTGGGCGGGAAGATCGCGCAGGAGACGAAGGTGCTTCTTAAAGTTCAGCACGAGAAAATTGAAGGCAGAAAGTCCGCTCTCATGGTCGCTGATCTAAATCCGCAAATGTCGGATATTACTTCAAATGATGCTGAAAATTTTCTTCAGATAATTAATATGTCCCAGACTATTATTTGGAACGGGCCGATCGGAATTACGGAAGGTTTGGAAGAAAATCATGAGATCTCATCTTTTAAGCTTGCATATGGTATCGCAAATTCCGGGATTTATTCTGTCGTGGGAGGTGGAGATACCGTAGGCTATCTTAAGAAAATAGGACTTCTGGGTAAGTTTTCTTTCGTCTCAACAGGCGGCGGCGCCATGCTAGAATTATTGTCTGGCGAAAAACTCCCGGGAATAGAAGTTTTAGGTAGTGTATAATTAATTTAATATGGCAAAACGCGAACGACCTCCTGTGTTTGATCCACAAATCCTCGAAATTATGAGAGAAATTGAGGCTAACGCAGTAGATATTGATAGAGAATTACATCCTACTCCTCCACAAATCAATAGAACAGTACTTGAGAGAGAACGATTAGATAGAAAGATTATGGGAGAAGGAAGACCAGTAATAGTTTTTGATAAGCCCGCCACTTTAAGAAAAGTTGCATGATAGTCTTTGGAAAAACTCCTCGGTCTCCAAGTCCTCATTTCTTGACTTTTTAATTCTTTCGGAATAAAATGCAGGGCATGACAACTGAAATAGATACAAGAAGAAATCAAATAAGAGAGCTTGGTCATCAAATAAAAGAAGGCGACAGATCAGAGATAGAGGTTTCTTTAGAAGCACCTGCGGAATATATAAAAGAAGTGATTAAAAAAAGAGTCAAGGAAATGCGAGAACTTGGATGTTTCCCAACAGAAGAAGTTTACGATGGAGAAGTTCAAAGAATAAGCGGGGCTTCACTAAGCTCAGGTGGATACGATTGGAGACGGGAATATCCCTTCTTATATGAAGATGGTCAATTATACATGTGTAGAGGGAAAAAATTGGATTTGCTTGGGCGAATCGACTTGCAGAGTAAAAGAGAAGCGACCGCTCGGGAACATATTGAATATGCGCCTTCAATCCTAGGTCGTCTTGCTGAGGCTATTGATTATCATTTAAATCCCACCAATCCATATTTTATGGATTAATTACCAGCTAGTCCTGATGTGGGACATGGTAGATAACAATTAACAATTCACATTTAACAATTGACTACCATGAGGTGCGAATATGATCCATTGCATACTTTAAGTCGCCGTTGACTTTTTTTCTGGGATTGAAGATATTATCAGGATCAAAGATTTTTTTGGTTTCTTCAAAAAGCTTTACGATATTTTCTCCATACATTTGTTTAAGATAGGGAGTTCTTATTAATCCATCGTTATGTTCGCCAGTAATTGAGCCTTTGTACTTTGAGATAATTGCATAAACTTCATCTGATATTTGCGGAATTGCTTCTCTTACTTTCGGATTATTAATATCAACCAGAGGGATGATATGGAAATTTCCGTTCCCTACATGTCCTGCGACAGTAAAGATAAATTCCGGATGTTTTTTGAGAACGTCGGTTACAAGCGGCACAACCTCCGCAGTATATTCAGGTTTTATGACAAAGTCATCAATAAAAGGGGCGGTGTGTTTATCTCTTATTTTTTTGCGGAGCAGATTAAAACTTTCCCGTCTTACCAGCCAATATCTTTTCTCCTGATTTTCAACTGCTGTTTGTGTTTGGGGATGAAGAGGTTTAAGTTTTTCTTTAAGCGTTTCTATTTTCTTTTTTAAGGGTTCAAGATCATCACCGGTGAAATCAACTTGAAGTACCAGTTTGGGAAGACTTTTGCCTGTGAAGAGGTCAAAAAATGCAGGAAGAAACGCAACGCCTGCTTGCACCATTCCAAAAAATCCCAGCTTTTTGGCAAATTCAGGAAAATATCTCAGTGCAAGTTTTAGAGTATTATCATCATAAGACTCAAAGCTTTCAGGATTAAGTCTGAGAACCTCAGTTATTATTTGTCCAAGATGAGAAGTATCATGAAGATAGATGACAAGCATCTCCCGATGCTTACGTACCGGAACAAGTTCAAGATCTCCTTCCAAAAACATCCCCAGAGTTCCCTGTGCCCCGACAAATAATTGGGTCAGATCAAATATTTTTTTATCTTTATCCCAGACATTCCAGAGAAAATATCCAGCGGAGTTTTTCGTAACATCGGGCTTCGCTTTTTGTAAAATATCATAGTTTTCGATTATTAATTTGTAAGTTTTTGTGTAGACTTCTCCTTCAAAATTCTTTTGCTCCATTTTCTTCTTAAGTTCATCTTCGGTAAGAGGTTTTAGTTCATATGTATTACCATCAGATAAGACAACTTTCATTCGTCTAACATACTTTTCTGTTTTACCGTACTGAAGAGATTTTTCTCCTCCCGAATTATTATTGAAAATTCCTCCCATCGCGCAGAGTTCACGCGAGGCAGGATAGGAAGCAAAAATTAGATTTTGCTTAAGCGTTTCAGCCTCAAAATCTCTATAAAAAACTCCCGGCTGGGTTGTCGCGATATTGCCGTTGATTGTCGGAGGTTGATTAAAATATTTCATGAAGTTTACGATTATGGATTCATTGATTGCTCCCCCTGACATATCAGTTCCTGCAGCGCGTCCGGTAAGCGATAGGGAAGGATTTTCTTTTTTATGTTTATTTATAAATGCGACAAGAGCTTTTACATCGTCTTCATCTTTGGGAAAAACTACAACTTGAGGCTTTACTTCAAAAAGAGAAGCATCATGAGAATAAAGATTTAAAGTTTCGGAGTCATTCTGGACATCACCCTTGATCATAGACTCCAATTCTTCTAACAGTTTTCCATCCATAAATTCTAAATTCTAATATCTAAATCCTAAACAATATCTAAATTTTAATTTTCCAAATTCTAAATATTTGTAATTTAAGATTTTATGCTTGAAATTTATTTAGAATTTAGGATTTAGTATTTAGGATTTTCTGTTTATTACTTTTCTTGCTGCTTGAACTATTGCCGGTGAGTCCATTTTGTATTTTTCCAATAATTCTTTTGGAGTTCCTGACTCGGCAAAAGTATCCTGAAGACCTATAAATTCCATTGGAGCGGGGGAGTTTTTGGCGAGAAGTTCTGCAATTGTACCGCCTAGACCTCCCATTACCTGATGATCTTCGATTGTCACGACTGCTTTAGTTTGATTTGCTGCTTCTAAGATTCCTTTTTCATCCAAAGGTTTTATTGTAGCAACATTAACTACAAGAGAATTTATTCCTTCTTCTTCTAATTTTTTTGCTGCAAGAAGAGCTTGAAAGAGCATATATCCCATTGCAAAAATTGCGACTTGCGGTCCTGAGCCTGTCGAAGGATCAGAAGTCCAAAAAACCTGTGCTTTTCCAGGTTCAAAGGGTGTTCCCTCAGTCGTCATCGTTGGCGTTTTGTCTCTGGTAAATCTCAAATAGACAGGTCCATCAATTTCAGCAGCTTTGATAGTTGCTTTTTTCGCTTCAATTGCGTCGCATGGAACAAAAATAGTGATCCCTGGCCAAGACCTTATTGAGGCGATGTCTTCCGTGGCCTGATGTGTGGCTCCGTCAGGGCCGGTCATGACGCCTGAATGATGGCCTGCGATTTTTACATTTGAATGATTATATACAGCAGTAGTTCTGAGTGTTTCCCAGTTTTTGCCGGGAGAAAAAGTTGCATAGGAGGAAATGAAAGGAATTTTTCCGGTAACTCCAAGACCTGCTGCAACAGCTGCCATATTCTGCTCTGCTACTCCCATTTCAAAAAATCTCTCAGGAAACTTTTTTGAAAAGCTTTCGGTTTGTGTCGATTCAGAAAGATCAGCAGTTAAGACCACGACATTGGGATTTTTTTCTCCCAACTCGACCAATCCCTCGCCATAGCCTTGTCTTGTGGCTTTCTGCTCGACGCTTGCATCAAAAACTTTCTGATTTAATTTTAAATAAGGATTAAGCAT
>JBBUBI010000033.1:10667-36815 GCA_038058335.1 Patescibacteria group bacterium | reverse complement strand
TGTTCGCTTTGGATTTTGCCCTGTAATGTTCTTAATTCCGAGAGAGCTTTTTTGGCTTCTTCCTTATTCGGCGCCCTGAACCAGAACGAAGTTCGGTACAGGACTAGCCCTGAACCGGCGTAGCCTTCTCTATTCATGCTCACTCCTTATTCTACCTTGTAATGTTCTTAACTCGGCTAAAGCCTTCTTTGCTTCCGCCTGGTTCGGGGGTTTGCCGTGCCAATGAAAATCTTTTTCCATAAAATCTACTCCCTTGCCGGGAATTGTGTAAGCAATTATTAATGTTGGTTTCTCAGTTATTGCTCTTGCTTCTCTGACCGCATCAATAAATGCTTTAATATTATTTCCGTCAACTTCCAAAACTTCCCAATTGAAAGCTTCATATTTTGCCTTGAGAGGCTCAAGAGGCATAATGTCTTCGGTAAATCCGTCAATTTGAATATTGTTTCTATCAATTACCTGAATAAGATTATTTAATTTATTTTTCCCCGCAAACATTGCTGCTTCCCAAGTATTGCCTTCCTGATGTTCGCCGTCAGATGTCAGACAATAAACCTGATAGTTTTTATTGTCCAGTTTTCCTGCAAGTGCAATTCCGATTGCTTGAGACAAACCTTCACCGAGAGGTCCTGAAGTCGTTTCAAGTCCAGGAAGGGAAGTTCTATGGGGATGGCCCTGAAGTCTTGAGTTTATTTTCCGAAGAGTCTTTAATTCTTCGACGGGGAAATATCCGGAAAGCGCCATACTTACATATCTGACAGGACAAATGTGTCCGTTTGAGAGAATTAAGCGATCCCGGTCTTCCCAGTCCGGATTTTTCGCATCATGGTTAAGAATATGAAAGTAGAAAGCGGTAAGAATATCAGCCATTCCAAGAGGTCCTGCGGAATGTCCGGAGCCTGCTTCAAGAAGTGTCGAGATTATTAATTCGCGAGTTTTAACAGCTGTAAGCTCAAGTTCTTTGAGTTTGTCTTCGTAAAGCTCGGGGATCATACTATCTATATTACAGAGTATTTTGATAACATTGCAAACTTTTTTTCTTCTCTTGTACCGACAAGAGAAGCAGAAGCTCTCGCCACGTCTCATCTCATGCTCTCAAAGTTTCGTTCATCTGTCGGAGTCTCTACCCGTTAGGGTATCTCCTGACGATTTGCTCAACTTCTCGTGCATTCGATGCCGAAGCGGCGATTAAAAATAAAAAATCCACTTGATGCCGGATTGTCAATTGAAAAAACATTGCGCGCTGAAGGCGAAAGTAAAAATTAGGATTTTAAGACAATGAATAAATCGCTGATGTTGGAGGGTATTCTTCCTGTTTCGATTCCATTCTCAGTTTTCTCAAAAAATTCTAGACTATTGTCGTTATTCAAAAATGTCTGGGGATTCAGATCAAGTGAAATCGCCTTCTCAAGAGTTTTTAAATCACCAATTGCCCCTGCAAAGGCAGAGTTATCCCAGCCGTCAGATGCGAAAGAGGAGATCGTAGTTTTTTCATCAATATTTATCACCGCGCCGAGGACTACTTCCTGATTTCTTCCTCCTGCGCCATGACCTGTGACTTTTACAGTTGTCTCGCCCCCTGCGAGAAGGATCCTGCCAGAATCAGTTTTCTCAATTAATTCCTTACCAACGATCTTTGCGTCGCCTTGAAGCTTATCGCTAAATATCTCAGCGTTATAGCCAAGCTCTTCTGCTTTTTTCTTCATTGCAGTTAGTGCTGTCAGGTTACTTAGTATCAAGATATTTGTAACTTTCTCAAAATACTTATCATCCTTCGGAGTCTCTATTAGCCTATCTGCAAGGTCGGACCTTGTAATTTTTTCCAGTATAGTTTTTGCATCTTCGATGTTTGTCTTGTCCTTCACAGTTGGTCCTGAGGAAATTACGGACAAATCATTACCTGGCACATCAGAGCAAATAGCCGTAATAATAGTTGCGGGATAAAGGTGTTTTGCGAGATTTCCTGCTTTTACTTTGGACAAATGCTTTCGAAGGGTATTCATTTCAGTTATGTTTGCGCCTGATTTAAGAAGCGTTTCGTTAATTTCGGTTATTATTGAAAGCGGGATATTTGGAGCTTCAAAAAGGGCAGATCCACCGCCTGTAATTGCGACAATGACCAGATCTTTTTCCGACATATTTTCAGTTTGTTTCAGTAAGTTTTCAACAAAATCCACATTTGTTTGTGAAGGAAGGGGATGGGTGCCTTGGGTAAATTGAATTTTCTTGAAATCTTCAGGGTTAGTGTCGATTACATAACCATCAGTCAGAAGATCACCGAGTTTTTCTTCGATAAGTTTTGAGATCCTCGCAGAACCTTTACCAAAACCTATTAATAAGATTCGGTTAAAACTTGAAAGATCAAACGTTTGCTCTTTGATTTTCAAAATATTCCTATCAATCTGGATACTATTATTAATGACATTTTCGGACTGAATTGAAGAATAAGCCTCTTCTATTAGCTGTAAAACAATTTTTCTTTGAGGAGTCGTGGCAAGCTGATCAAAATTCTTGATGAACATAGATTTATATTATCACAACTTCTACTTTTTGATGATTAACCTATCGTCTAATAAGCCAGCTCAAGAAGATGGAGGAGTATAAGCTTGTTTAACCATTCGTTCAAAAACCTTAAGAGCTCTTCTTTCAAGCTGCGATTTGCTGGCGTCATGCTCATCTAATTCTTCCTGAGTAGCCTTGCTTCCTTCTGCTTTGGGAGTAAAAACTATAGAGTTCATTAGGAAAGGAAAAGCGATGAAATTAGAACGCATGGAAGATCCATATATAAGTAGTCCATCTTCGTCCAAACTAAAAGACTCCGAGGTAAAGACAGAATAACCTTGAGCATTAACTAACAAAGTATGATCAAAAACCAAGACTTCGCCTCTGCGACCAAAGGGTATCATTTTAGGATCCCCGATTTTAACGGTCAACTTTTCCTCATCAGTTACAAGTATTAATTCTTTGCCTTCTTTGAGAGACTGTCTTATCCAAGTAAATTGAGCAGCGTTCTCGGGTGATACTTTCCTTTCCAGCTCAGCTAACATGCGCTCATTATAAAACTGCATTTTTACAAAGTCAACAAGATAACAATAACTGCCTCTTGCTGATATTTTTTCAGTTTCTTATACTTAATATATGGTACGGGTTGCGATAAATGGATATGGGAGAATTGGAAGAGTAGCACATAGAGTAATTCTCGAAAAACATCTTGATGAAGTAGAAATAGTTGGAATAAACGCGGGTCACTCTACTGATATAAAAGGCTGGATGTACCTATTAAAGTACGATACTTCGTATGGTACTTTAAATTCAAAATTCAAAATTCAAAATTCAAAAATAGAAGACTCAGAGAGAACAGGAATACTTAAAGATTGTATTGGGTATCTACACATAAATCAGGCAAAAATTCCAATTTTTTCCCAGAAAGATGCAGCTCTTTTACCGTGGAAGGATCTTAATGTCGATGTTGTCATCGAATCAACCGGGCATTATACAAGTGAGGAAAAGCTTAAGATTCATCTTGATGCCGGCGCAAAGTCTGTAGTTCTGTCTGCTCCTGCCAAAGATGGTAATGTCCCAACGTACGTAATGTCAGTAAATGACAAAGACTACAAAGGCGAGAAATTGATAAATAATGCGTCTTGTACGACAAATTGCATAACTCCGGTTGCGAAAGTTATTGTAGATAATTTTGGCGTAGAGAAAGCAATGATGACAACCATTCATGGTTATACATCAGATCAGAGAATTCAGGATGGCGGTCACGATGATTATAGACGCGCGCGCGCTGCTGCGGAGAATATAATTCCTACATCAACAGGAGCAACAATCGCAGCTACGCAAGCATTGCCTGAGCTCAAGGGTTTATTCGACGGGCTTGCGATAAGAGTTCCTGTGCGGGTCGGGTCTTTGTCTGATTTCACTTTTCTTCTAAAAAAGGATACGACAAAAGAAGAAGTAAATGAAATACTCAAAAGAGAAGCTCTGAAGCCGGAAAATCAGGGGATTTTAGAAATTACAGAGGATCCGATTGTCTCAAGCGACATTATTGGCAATCCTCATTCTGCAGTTGTAGATTTGTCTCTGACTCAAGTCGTTGGAGGGAATATGCTTAAGGTTATCGCTTGGTATGATAATGAATACGGATATGCCAACAGACTTGTAGAAGAAGTAATAATGGTAGGCGGAAAATTGACCTAATTAATCTAATTGTTCTAATTTCTAAATTAGAAATTGGCACTTGGGGCTTGATTAGGTCAATTAGTTTAATTAGAATAATTAGAAATTGATTATGGTTGATTTGAAAGACATCAGAAACATCACTATTTCAGGAAGAATTGGGTCAGGCGCCACTACGCTTGCTAAGAAGCTTTCCGAAGAGCTTGGTTGGGAAATGCTGGATGGAGGAGCAATATTTCGTCAGCTTCAGAAAGAGCAGGGATTTGAAATAAATAAATCCGATTCACGGCCGGATCATTTCGATCTAGAATACGAAGAAATGGTGAAGAAGAATCTGAAAGAAAAAAGTCATCAAATAATTCAAAGCCATCTTGCAGGATATGATTCTCAAGGAATTGAAGGAGTTTTTAAAATTCTTGTACTTTGTATGGATGAAGACGGAGAAGACAAGACTGAGATTCGCGTAGATAGAATAATGAATAGAGATAAGGTATCGGTAGATGAGGCAAAAAAAGAGATAAAGGAGAGAGAAGATGAGCATCTGAAGAAGTTCAGAAGGCTTTATGCTGATAACGATCAGAGCTGGAATTACTGGAATAAGGATTATTACGATTTAGTTATAAATACTTACTCTCACAATGTTGATGAAACTCTCAAAATCGCCCTTCAGGCTCTAGGTATAGGCCCCAATTGACTTTTAGGCTCGGATAAGATAAGATTGCCTTCATTTCTAAAGACACTATTTGGTGTCTGAAATTTATATGGGAGCACAAGAAAGGGAAGTCAAAGGACGGTCAAGCGGGGACCCAGAAATAAATCAAGCTCAGCAAGGACTCATGCCGGCAGGAGTAGCGGGAGATCAATCTATTCCAAATAGGGAAATTGATCTATCTTCTATTGAGTTCCGATACGCAAACATAGAGCAGGATGCTCAAGCAGTAGCTGATATATGGGGAGGAGATGCAAAAGATCATTTATCAGGTATGGCTCCGCCTCCCAATAAGACTGTTAAAAACATAGAAAGATATAGGAGAAAATATGAGAAGGATGTCATAATCCCTGTTAGGGATGAAATTTTGGAAAAGTTTGGAAACAACCCCAATTATTCTATTATCGTTGCCGAAGATAAAGTTTCAAGAACTGTTGTTGGGGCAGTTGTAGTAGGAGGTTTGTCTACGGGTGGAGGAATAAGAAATCCTTCAATTGAAAAACTGGCAGTGAAAAGCGAAGCCAGAAGGAAAGGAATCGCAATAAGATTGGTAAGGGCGGCGACTGCAGATATTTTTACAAGAAAAAAAGCAAGCGGAGAATATGCATTTGCGACAGCTTCTGCAGGAGTTATTTTGATTCCTGGAGATGAGGCTAAATTGTTTATCCCTGGTGTAGGGATGATTGGCATTACAAAAGAAGTTCAAGGTGTAATAAATTTATTTCACTCCGAAGGCTATGAAGTGAGACATCTAGCAAGAGGAAATTGTGTGAGTTGGGATAGCGGTTCAGATGCCTTTGTTGACAGAGATACTGCTAATATAGCCAGATTTATAGATAGAACCGATATAAAAACTAGAGAAGAATTGGAAAAATATCTTCCAAGTAAGGCTCCAAGAAATGGTCAGAAATCTGCGAATTAACCTCGGTCTTGCTATTTCATATCGTTCGTGCTAAATTATGCGTAAGTTTAGACTATGAAAGTAGCAGATGTAATGTCTACATCAGTAGACACAGTTAGCGTAGATACCAGCGTAAAAGAGGTTTGCCGTCTTATCTTCGGCCGCGGAATCAATGGAATCCCCGTATGTAAAGGGAAAAAAGTAATAGGTTTTATCAGTGAGCGCGATATCCTCTCCAGATTTAATCCATCCATTAGGGAATACATCGAAGACCCTGTTCATGAGGGGGATTTTGAGGCAATGGAAGAGAAGATTGATCATATCTTTACACTTCCAGCGGGTAAGATAATGAGTAGAACCATAACTACCGTAAGACCCGAAACGCCACTTCTCAGGGCTTTATCAATGATGTTTGTAAATAAAGTAGGAAGACTTCCTGTGGTCGATAAGAAAGATCATCTGATCGGGATGATTACAAAAGGAGATATTTTCAGAGTTTCTGTTGGAGATAGACTTCCTTTTACGGATGAAGAGGGATATCATGACTGGCAGGCGAAGCATTACGATATAATTACTGATTGGACAAAAAGGCTTAAGAATGAAATTCCCGATTTGGTTTCGGTTTTCAAGAAAAATAAAGTGCAGGACGTAATAGATATTGGATACGGAACAGGAGAGCACGATATAGCTCTGGCAAGAGAAGGCTTTAACGTTTTGGGAATTGAGAGCAGCCGTCTTATGCATCGGGAAGCAAACGATAAGCTAAAAGATCTCTCACAGGATTTGCAAAAAAGATTGAAGCTTGAGGCTGGTGATTATGTCACATTACTTGCTAAGGAGAAGAATAAATATCAGGCGGCAATTTTTATGGGAAATGCATTTTGCCATCTTGTCCCACATTACAAGAAAGTACTTTCTGCAATAAGCGATGTGTTATCTCCTAAAGGGTCTGTGATCGTACTTCAGATAACAAACTTTGAGAAAATCTTTAAAGTTAAGAATAGGGTGGTAGATATTACATTTGGTAAATCTAAGTCAGGAATACCGAGCGATCATTTATTTTTAAGATTTTATGATCCTGCCAACGAGGGCAAGCTTACGTTAAATACTTCAATTTTTGACAATGATGGAAGGAAATGGAAATTCAGAACCATGAATTCAGCTCCGATCGTACACTTGAATAAAGAAATAATCAGAAAGCTTCTTGAGCAAAAAGGCTTCAAGAAAATATCATTTTATGGAGGTATGTTTGCAGGTCATCTCTTTAAAGATACTTTTAAACCTCTTGAAAGCGATTATCTCAATGTTGTAGCAGTAAGGTAGTATGAAGAAGATTTTATTGTTGATATTTTTCGCAGTTTTTTTTGTTTTGAATTCTTCCTTGAGCTTTGCTCATGTTGTCGGAGAAGAGGGAAGTAGATCTTCTGAAGAAAAAAACATGGAAGCATCCGCCTCAGCCCAGAAGGGAAGTGACTACGTCCTGCCATATCCGGGTATTTTGTCTGATAATTTTCTTTATTTTACAAAAGCAATAAGAGATAGAATTATTGAAATTCTTATGGCAGACCCGGTCAAGAAAGCAGATTTCTACTTACTCTCAGCAGATAAAAGACTCAATGAGGGAGTAATGTTGTTTGAAAAGGGTTCTTCGAAATATCAACTTGCCGAAACAACTATTTCAAAAGGAGAGAACTATTTTGAAAAAGGACTTAGTCAGATTCAAACCGCTAAGAATCAGAATTTGCCTGTTGATAGTTTGATACAGAAATATCATATGTCTTCTCATAAGCATCAGGAGGTAATTGGGGGTCTTATCAAGAGGTCTAGTGGTAATGTTAAAGACGGGCTTGTCCACTCTCAAAAGAGAGCTCAGGGATTTGGCACCATGCTAGAGGGTTTTGAACCGAAAAAATAATCTAATCTCTTCTTACTGTTCAAATTTTATCAGCTCCTTCTAAGCACCCCTTAAATATTAAATATTTTTTATACTCTTTTAAGAATTTTCCTGAGCAGTTTCTTACTCCACGAGGCTAGAAAATACATTGACCTACTTTGATACACAAATTAGCTGTTGACACCGTAGATATAGTGTAATAACATCGATCATAGCACTATTAGTAGTGCTTCCGCCTGAGGCGGATTAAAAGAACTTTAATAATTTGTCTCGCGCTCAAAAAGGCTTAAGATTTTAGATTTTCTGGTCTCGCCACGGCGGGTTCTCACCAAAGGCGGGGCAAATTTACTATTTATTATGAAGTGTCCATATTGCGGATCAAGAGAAACAGAAGTTGTAGAAACAAGAGATAGTGAAGATCTTGAAACGATCAGAAGAAGAAGGGAATGCATTAAATGCCAGAAGAGATTTACAACATACGAAAGAATAGAGAATATTAATTTAGTTGTAATAAAAAAAGACGGGAAAAGAGAGCAGTTCAACAGAGACAAATTAAAGTCAGGAATTATAAGATCGTGTGAGAAGACAAAAGTTTCAATGGAAGACATTGAAAGAATAGTAGTAGAAGTTGAAAGGGAACTCTTAGGTGCGGACTCAGTCGAAGTCGAAAGCAAAAAAATAGGACAGTTGGTCGCGACAAGACTTAAGAAGCTCGATAAGGTCGCATATATAAGGTTTTCGAGTGTGTTCAGAAGATTTGTAGATGTAGAAGACTTCGAGAAAGAAGTCAAAAAATTAATTAAATAGAGATTAGAAAATAGCGTATAGAAAATAGTTAACTAAACGCTTGACGCTAATAACTAATCACTAAGCATATGAAACTAGATGGAATAAGACAAAAAGTATTTCTAGACAGATACGCGCTAAAAGGCGTAGAGGGAGAACTTCTGGAGGAGGCTCCTGAGCAGATGTGGGAAAGAGTTGCCCGCGGAATTGCGAGTAATGAGAAAAAAGAAAACAGAAAACTTTGGGAGAAAAAATTCTATGACGTAATGGAGGACTTCAAATTCGTTCCGGGTGGAAGAATTCTCTCAGGCGCCGGTACGGATTATGAAGTAACTTACTTCAACTGCTTTGTAATCCCATCTCCAAAGGATTCACGCGAAGGCATTATCGAGTCCCTGAGGCAATTAGTTGAGATCCAATCGCGCTCAGGCGGAGTAGGATTAAATCTTTCATCCTTAAGACCAAGAGGGGCAAGGGTTAAAAAAGTAAACGGAACTTCCTCAGGCCCTGTCACATGGGCAGGGCTATTTTCATACGCAACTCATGATGTCGTACAGCAAGGTGGTACTAGAAGAGGTGCGACGATGCTTATGCTTTGGGATTGGCATCCTGATGTTGAGGAATTTATTACGGTCAAGCAGGATTTGTCCAAGATAAACGGAGCAAATCTATCGGTTTGCGTCTCAGATGCGTTTATGGAAGCAGTCAAGAAAGACGGCGATTGGGATCTAGTATATCCTGATCTTGATGATCCCAAGTACGATGCGCAATGGAACGGAGAAATAGATCAATGGAAAAAACTGGGTGGAAAAGTAAAAGTTCATAAAACAATTAAGGCAAGAGATCTATGGAATCTTATTTGTGAGGCAGCGTGGAGATCAGCTGAGCCGGGACTTCATTTTCTCGACCGTAGCAACAAAAGAAGTAACACTTGGTATTTCGAAAGACTTATTGCTACCAATCCCTGCGGAGAACAGCCTCTTGGCGCATGGGCAGTCTGCAACTTGGGAGCGATGAATTTGGCAGTCTATGTCAAGGACGGTAAGTTTGATTTCAAAAGCTTCAGTGAGGACGTAAAAGTTGCCATGAGATTTCTCGATAATGTTATTGATAAAACCTACTATTTCTTCAAAGAAAATGAGAAGGTCGCAAAAGATATAAGAAGAACAGGTCTTGGAATAATGGGACTTGGAGACGCTCTGATCAAAATGAAACTAAGATACGGAGCAGACGAATCGCTCCCTGTGGTAGATAAGATTTTTGAGACTCTCAGAAATAGCGCGTATGAGGCATCAACTGAGATTGCCAAAGAGAAAGGCGCATTTCCCAAATTCGACAAAGTAAAATATCTGAAAGGCTATCACATAAAAGCACTTCCCAAATCTCTTCAAGTAAAGATCGCAAAGCAAGGTATAAGAAATGCAGTTCTTCTAACAATTGCACCGACCGGTACGACGTCTCTTCTTTCAGGAGTAACATCAGGAGTTGAGCCGGTTTATGAATTCACTTTTATGCGCAAGGATAGGACAGGTGAGCACATAATGTACCATCCGCTTTTTGAAGAATGGGAAAAAGAAAACCCAACGACCTCCTCAGGGCAAGCCCCTGATAGGCCAGAATATTTTGTCTCAGCAAACGACCTAACTCCGCTTGAACATGCGCAGGTTCAGGGAGTTGCCCAGAATTATATAGATTCATCAATTTCAAAGACAGTAAATGCTCCAAATGCGCACACTATCGAAGACGTTAAAACGTTATATATGGCGGCATATGATCTGGGACTTAAGGGCGTAACATACATGAGAGACGGATCAAGAGAGGGTGTATTGTCCAGAATTGATGACAAGAAAAAAGATTCTTCGGCAAGCTCAGAACAAGAGAAACAAGTTTCAAAACCGGTTGCGCCTCGTCCTATGCAGCTCGAAGGAATAACTTACGGAGTAGAAACACCTGTGGGAAAAACTTATATTACTATCAATCACAATGATCTTAAAGAACCGTTTGAAGTATTTATAACTATAGGTAAGTCAGGTTCTGACGTTGCTGCCATGGCAGATGCGTTGGGACGTATGATTTCAATAAGTCTTAGGCTTTCAGGAGAGCTTACGCCAAGAGAGAAAATGCGCCAAGTGGTTTCTCAGCTTGCAGGAATAGGCGGAGCGAGAAGTGTCGGATTCGGCAAAGACAAAGTAAGATCTCTTCCTGATGCGGTCGCTAAGATATTGGCAAATCATTTCGGATTTGCAGTGAACGGTAAAGTAGAAGACAAGCAGGTTGAAACCGTTGCCAACGGGTATTCAAATGGAAATACTAATGGAAACGGACACTCAGAGATTAAATTGGAAGCTGAGAATGACGTTACTAAGCTTCAACAGCTCGCGCTCGTAGGAAAAGCAACAGGCGTTGAACACGCCGAAAAAGCAGATTCCGCAACAGGACTTTACGATATCTGCCCTGAATGCGGAGCAGGAAGTCTCGCGTATGAAGAAGGCTGCAGGAAGTGTTACGGCTGTGGCTACGCAGAGTGCTAAGTTAGAGATTAGAAAATAGATACTAGATAATAGTTTGAATAAAGTTTAACAATTTATTTTTGGAGTTCCGAAGTCTGTGTAAATCAGACGCTGTGCCGCAACCGTAAAAGCCGGGTCGAAGGCTCCATTCATAACCATCTCCTTCGAGCAAAGGGAAAGATTTACTTCTTCAACCTTCTCAATCGAGAAGGTTTTTCGTTTTTAAACTATATAGCTATCCGCTATTTACTATACGCTAAATTATTATGCCAATTTATACAAAAACAGGAGATAAAGGAAATACAGGTCTTTTCAACGGAAAAAGAGTTTCTAAAGCAAGCTTACGTATCGAAGCGATAGGTACAGTAGATGAGTTAAATAGCGTGATAGGGTTTGTAATTTCAGGACTACGGACTACGGACTACGGACTACGGAGAGAACTAATTAGAATTCAGAAAGATTTGTTTGTAATAGGGGGAGCGTTAGCAAATCCAAAACAAAAAGTAAATCTATCAAAAAGAACGAAGGAATTTGAGAAACTGATTGACGAATTGACAAAAAAATTACCTCCGCTTTTTAATTTTATACTTCCGGGTGGGGGGGTAACAGGCTCAGCCCTTCATATTGCGAGAACCGTTTGCAGGCGAGCCGAAAGAAGGATTATTAGTTTATCTGAAAAAGAAAAAGTTCAGTCAGAAATTATTATTTATATCAACAGACTTTCGGATCTGCTCCTTACAATGTCCAGATTCATTAACCAAAAAGAAAAACAAAAAGAAACAATCTGGAAAACCGGGTGAAGATGGTGTAATTCCGTCGCTGTGCCGCAACTGTAAATCGTTTAAACGATAAGCCAGAGCCCCGATTAAGACTTCCGAGCAGAAGCATATTTAATTATGAATTCTCCTCGGAAATGAGGAGTTTTTTTATGATTGAAGCCAGAATAGGACTTGAACCATCAGTAACAGAATTTAAAAGACCCGCTAATTTAGGAGCAGATGAATTTATTAACAGGGAACTTCTTGAGGTGTCGTTGCTCCAGGAAGAATTTGAAACCGCATTAAATATCGCTCATGATCCTCAAGATCTCCTGAGACGGTCCTACAATCCTGTTTTCGATAGGTGGCACGTAGAAAAATTGCGAGGAGAAGGAAATGAAAATGGATTGACCGAATTTAAAAGCGAATTGAGAGAAAATTTAAGAACAAATCTTATGGAACGTCTTCATGCGGTGGAGAGTTACGGCGAATTTGAGATATTAGATGGAGAATTGTGTAGGGATGGAGTGCCATTTAGAGAAACTATAAAAAGAGGTGCTGAATATAGGACTAGTCTTGGTTCTCCGGAGCAAGAAAGGGAAGGAGTTTTGGGAGAACTCGGAGGGTGGGATTATATAAATAAAATAACAACTGATCCAAAAGCTAAAGTTGGTACCACAGTATCGTCATTCTCACCACATGGATTGGCTCAGGGAACAAGTTTTGACGGATGGTTTGTTGATAAATATATAGTTTCCGAGAGAGAAGATGGCACCAAATACGTAAAAAGAATAAGGATTGGAGTTGATTGGGATTATCCTGAATATGAAGAGAGAGCTAAGTCTATCAAACCAGATTTTTTTGATGAATATGACGGAAGACCAAAGGATGCATGGTTCTTATCTCATCCATTTGTGACCGAAGCAGATGTCTTTCAGAAAGGTCAAATGGAGCTACCAACTGAAATTTTACAAGCTATTATTTCCCATCCTTCAATACAAAGATTAGAGGATAGATATGAAGCAGTGTTGTTTTCAGAAGAAATTGATTTTGTTCAATTGGCTTTATCTCTTAATGCACTTTTAAATTGCGCAGATGATTTAAGAACCGAATTCATGAGAACAGAAACAACGGATAAATACTCTTTGATAAATGAGATCTCGTCAATGACTGATCTGGATTTTGGAGCAATGATTTACAAAATGGGAACGAGGAAGGTACAAGCAGTGGGCGGCGGCGGCTGTCCTACAAATAAAGGAATAAATATGACAGGTTTATTCGGAGCATCAGTCTCTGGGATTGATTCAAATAGCGTTGCGCAGTTTGGGATAGATATTGGTGAATCCGGAGAATGTAAATGTATTGATAAAAGCGATAATCATTATCATTGCCCGGGATGCGAGAAGAGATATGATGATGAAACTAATCTTGAGCCGGAAAAACGAACTAAAGAATGTGGATGCGGCTTTGAATTTGGATGTTAGATTATGAAAAAAAATTTACAACAAGATAAGTATGGATCAAGGACATTTAATTGTCCTGACTGCGGTAAAACAAACTTAAGACCCGAGGGAAAACTTGTGCCAAATTGTCAACACTGCGGAAGCGGTAGTGTCTCCTGCTAGCTCCTCCGTAAGCAAATTGTTATCTGAATATAATGACAGGTTTATTATTTCATGCTATCATTGAATCTAATATGAGTGATGATATTAAACCCGAAAATTCCCCAGCTAACTCAGCTCAAAGCATAAATCCTCAGCCAGGGAGCTCTTCTGTTGGAGTTGGGAATAAGGAGGCCTTGGTTATGGCTCAGCCTGAAGTTCCGAAGAGACCCGAGGATTATAAAATCCCGCAGGAAGTTGTAGATGCAGGGGTTGTGGAAAATAAAGAACAGGCTCCACTAGATAAGACGCACTTTGATGCAGGAATTACTCACTCAGACCCGCCGCACCCAAGCGTAGTGTCACAGTCTCAGATTAAGGTTCCTTTATCAGAAGCAGAAGCAAGAGTACAGGATGCAAATCCTGACAAAACACGATCACAAACATGGTGGGGAGGGTTAATACTTAAGGCAATTAGAAAGGCTTTCACAAAGCAGTCAGGACCAAATACTCCAATACCAAACCCAATTTAATCATATGACACTTGAGACATTTTCACCGGAAAACGTTACAAATTTTCTTACCCTATTTTTTCTGGGAATTTTGGGTGTTGCCTTACTTGCAGGAGTTATTTTAGGAGGTGCTTATAGTTTGATAATCTGGTATCGAAATCGACATCGGGAAAAAGAGGCGCTTGATACAACACTTCTTGAAGTATCGGTTTCCCGGGATAATGAGATCAAGATTGATGCGGCAGAGCAGATGTTTACAAGCTTTGCCTCTTTGTATAAAGGCGGAAGGTTTTCATTCCTTCATCCTCAGCCCAGTCTCTCTTTTGAAATAGTAGGAATGCCTGAGGATATAAGATTTTATGTCAATACACCTAATAAGATTAAAGACTTTGTTGAGAAGCAAATAAATGGTGCATACCCTGAAGCAGAGATAATTGAGGTAAGTGGAGACAAGACTGCTAAGGAAGGCCATGCAGTGGGAAATGAATACAATATTTTTTCAAGCGAAGGAAAGGTAGCTTTTGCCAGCATGAAGCTTAAGGGCTATGATTATATGCCGATTAAAGTCTTCAAAGACTTGCCGACAGATCCACTTTCTTCTCTAACATCAGTACTTGCAAAAATGGGGCATGGAGAGGGAGCCGCGATTCAGATTATGGTAAGTCCGGCTGATTCCAAATGGAAAAAATTTGGCAAGAAGCACGTGGCAGGTACAAAGAAAAACGAATCAAATCCTGAAACAGCTAAGTATTCCGGCGACGCAAAGGAGCTAGAAGGAATTGAAAATAAAACCGCAAAACCGGGTTTTAATGTAGTCGTGCGCGTTGTGGTTTCTTCCGCTACAAAAGAATCAGCCGAAGCGCATCTCAGCAATATCACATCAAGCTTTAGCCAGTTTGACGGTGCAAATTCGTTTACGAAAAACAAGCATAGATTCAAAGGTTTGTTTATGCACGATTTCATTTATCGCTATATGCCAATGAGAGAAGGGCAGTCGTCGGTCTTATCAACAGAGGAGTTGGCGACTATTTTTCATTTTCCCAATAAATCTATTGAGACACCGCACATTCATTGGGTTACAGCCAAAAGAGCTCCCGCGCCGGCTCAAATTCCTGATTCAGGATTGTTCTTGGGTCAGAGTAAATATAGAGGCGTGTCCAAACCTATTCACATAAGCATCGATGACAGAAGAAGGCACATGTACGTAATCGGAAAAACGGGAACCGGAAAGTCAGAATTTCTAAAAGCTATGATAATGCAGGATATAAATAATGGAGAAGGACTTGCGGTAATTGATCCCCACGGAGATCTTATTGATGATATCCTGAAGCTTATTCCTCCTCAACGCTCAGAAGATGTAATTCTTTTTGATCCCTCAGATACACAGCGTCCGATGGGATTTAATATGCTTGATGCGAACACTGAAGAGCAGAAACATTATGTGGTTTCATCAATTATCGGGCTTATGTATAAGCTTTTTGATCCCCAGAAGACAGGTATCATAGGTCCGCGATTTGAGCACGCGATCAGAAATGCGATGCTTACTGTAATGTATGAGGAGGGAAGTACTTTCATCGAAGTCGTCCGCGTACTGACCGATGCCACTTATGTTCAGGAGCTTTTGCCCAAAGTCACTGATCCGATCATAAGGAGGTATTGGACTGATCAGATTGCCCAGACTTCAGATTTTCACAAATCAGAAGTATTGGATTATATCGTTTCTAAATTCGGAAGATTCGTTACCAATAAAATGATAAGAAACATCATCGGACAATCCGTGAGTTCTTTTGATTTCAGGAAGGTTATGGATGAGAAAAAAATTCTCCTGATCAATCTGTCCAAAGGAAAAATAGGGGAAGAGAACTCTCAATTTTTAGGTTTAATTTTAGTACCGAAGATCTTAGTAGCTGCTATGTCGCGTCAGGACACCCCGATCGATCAAAGGCCTGATTTTTATTTGTATGTTGATGAGTTTCAAAATTTTGCAACTCCTGATTTTGCGCAAATTCTTTCTGAGGCCCGTAAATATAGATTAAATCTGATCGTGGCCAATCAATTCATAGGACAGATGGAAGAGGAAGTCAAAAATGCAATTTTTGGAAATGTAGGATCGGTTATGGCTTTCCGCGTAGGAGTTACAGATGCAAATTATCTTCAGCATGAATTTCAGCCTACTTTCAATGAAGCAGATCTTATAAACGTTGAGAGATTCAATACTTATGTTAAAACCATTGTAGGAGGAGAGCCTGTAAGTCCGTTCTCGATGGATTTGACGCGCGACATGAGCGCGGAGAAAAAGCTCTCAAATCCCAGAGTTGCAGAGCTCGTAAGAGAATTATCCCGACTTAAGTTCGGACGCGACATGGCCGTAATTGAAGCAGAAATATCCAAGCGAGCCAAGCTCTAAACTTTCTTGCCCTAATCTCCTATCTTTGATAAAATGACCATGTTCTTTAAAGTGGGCCCGTAGCTCAGCGGCAGAGCGATTGTCTTATAAACAATAGGTGCTTGGTTCGACACCAAGCGGGCCCACAGGCCAAGCAGACGCACTTGATTTTTAAAATTTATGTCATATAATTTTCATAATGGAAGCAGGCAGTTTTAGAAAAGGCCTAGAAGGCGTAGGAAGATTTTTTACGAGAAAACTTACTCCTGAGAGAAGGAAGGAAATTTTAGTTGAACTTTCTGAGAAAGAGCAACTTGCCAGAAGAGGAATTTTACATAGTCCACTTTTAGCCCCAAATGACAACAGAATTCCCGAAGTGCCAACCTTAGCAGATATTATGGTTGTTCAAGGAAAACTTCCTTTTAGTGCCGCAAGTGATGGAACTTTGAAACATATTTATAGACTTACTCGAGTGATGGAAAAAGCAGAGCAACGGAATTCTCAAGCTACATAATTCCTTCTATTTCTTGAGATCCCTCAGGATTTCCTCTATAATCGCCTCGTAAGATGAAAAAGAAGGTTGTTTTGGCGGTTGGTGCGCATCCTGATGATATGGATTTTGGCGCATCGGGAACTGTGGCCAAATGGGTCGAAGAAGGTGCGACTGCATATTATCTAATTTGCACTGACGGAAGCAGGGGATCGACAGATCCTAAGATGACCCACAAAAAGCTTGCAGAGATACGCAAAAAAGAACAGATAGAAGCCGGTAAAATCCTCGGTCTTAAAAAAGTTTTTTTCTTAAATAACACTGATACACAGCTTGTTTCGGATTTAAAACTCAAAGAACAAATTGTAAGGATTATTAGGACAGTTAAGCCCAACATCGTAATCACAATGGATCCGACTTTTTATTATTCCACAGAATTTGCTTTTGTAAACCATACAGATCATAGAGCAGCTGCAATTGCGACAATGGATGCTTGTTTTCCTCTGTCCCGAGACAGACTGACATTTCTAGAACATGAGAAAGACGGTTTAAGACCCCATAGAGTAGAAGAGCTTTGGCTGACGAGTTTTACAAAACCTGTACATTTGGTAGACATTTCAAAAACTCTTGAAAAGAAGATAAAAGCGCTTGCTCTTCACGATAGTCAATTTGATGATTTCGAAAGAATAAAAAAACTGATGACGGATAGAGGGAAAATGCTTGCCAAAAAAGAGAAATATAAATACGCCGAGAGTTTTGTGCGGATAAAAATGCCCTAATTAAAGGTCGGTAAGAGTGGTTGTTTCTTTTCCGCGTTCTCCTACGAAATCCAGATATCGTTCGGTTGTAGACAGTCTTTTGTGCCCGAGAATCTTTGAAAGCAAAATAATTGACGCACCCTGTTTGAGATGATGCGCGACAAATGTGTGCCTGAGGTCATTAACCTTTGCGCCTTTTATCTCGGCAAGACGAAAGTATCTTTCCATTGAGGTTCTAATATTTCTGACGAGGAAAGGTCGGCCTGATTTAGTGACAAACAAGTGCTGATCCTGAGTTGCAGGTCTTGTCTTCATATACTTCTCAAGTGCTTCCTGAGCCCTCTTGTTAAAAGGAACGTCTCTTTCTGCATGTTTTTCATAAGGTTCTATATGCAGAGCATTTTCTTTGACATCTGAGACCTTGAGACTGGCAAGCTCTCCGATCCTGATACCTGTCTGAAGCAGGAGCTCAATAATCGCAGACATTCTTACGTCATTCCTGGCTGCATCTCTGAGCGCTCTATATTCCGTAGGAGTAAGGATTCTGGGCGGGGCAAGTTGATATTTAGGGTGCGCGACCAGAAGGGAAGGATCGTCGGTAATATATTCATTTACCTTAAGGAATCTATAAAAAGTACGAGTAGAATTGATCTTTCTTGAGATAGATTTGGGAGTATATCCGTCTTTGGTCATTTTGGCAAGAAAAGCCTCAATGTCTTCCTTTGCGACCTCGTGAAGATGATTCTTCTCAAGTTCTTCAAGGAACGTGACGAGCTGCTCTATGTCTTTGCCGTATGCTACAATTGTAGAGTTTGAATGTTTCTTGTCCGCAAGGAACTTTTTGAATTGTTCCCGCGCGTCTTTTAGCTTAATTGGATTCATATTTAAATATAAAATAAGCCCTAAAATTAATATTTGGGCTATAATCAATGTCCTATAATATCAAGAATAAGGCTGAAAGTCAATAAGGAATTTGCTTTCACAGGCATGAAGAAAATTTTGTTCATAATAGTTATAGTAATTTGCCTTCTGATTATAAATAACATAGTGCGTTCCACTTACGATATTTGGAAGAAGAAAGATCTTATTGTTACGGCTCAGGCTCAGCTTGAGGCTGAGAAGAGAGAGAATGCGCGCCTCAAGGCACAGCTAAAGAGTGCTCAGAATAGCCAATTTATTGAAGAAGAAGCAAGAAATAAGCTTCTGCTAGTTAAGCCTGGTGAGCAGATAGTGATAATCCCGCACGATCTGGTCTCAAGCGATTCGTCGAAGCTGAAAGAGGATAAGCGTCCCAACTGGCAGAAATGGTGGGATTTATTCTTTTGAATATAGTTACTTGGCTAGAATATTTGTAATTTTAACTTATATAATAAATTGTGAGCTGGAATGTTATTGCATTTGAATCCTCTAGGAGAGAAAATCCCGTTGAAAAGTTTATTGGAGCGCAGCGTTCACAAGTACAAGCAAAGATAGCACATCTACTTGATCTATTAGAAATACATGGTAATATTCTTGGTATGCCTCATGCAAAAATGCTGAGCAAGGGATTATACGAATTACGGATACGAGGCAAGGAAGAATTACGAATCTTTTATTGTTTCAGGGGAAAAAATATTTATTTACTTCATGCGTTTAAGAAGCAAACACGAAAAACACCACCCAAAGAAATTAAGACAGCGATTAGCAGAATGCAAAGTTTGACATAATATAACGTATATGTTATGTTATTTAAGTTATGACAAATTGGAAAACATTAAAGAAAAAGTTGTTAGAAAATGAAGAAACACGCAAAGAATACGAGAGACTTGCACCACGATATGCTGTTATTTCTCAATTGATTTCCGCAAGGCATCAAGCAGGGCTATCACAAAAAGAGCTTGCACAACGTGCGGGGACAAAGCAATCAGCTATTGCGCGATTTGAGGCAGGAAACATTAATCCAACCATTGATTTTTTGGAAAAAGTAGCATTGGTTCTAGGGACGAAACTTACTATTAATTTACAGTAGAACGAAATTGGCAGAAGTGGTGGGAGTTGTTCTTCTAGCAGGAGTTGACTTTTTATTGACTGGGAATTAGAATGTGGCTCACTATGTTAGAGGAAACTTTAGGACATATACCATCTATATACGATAATCCTCCTCAAGATCAATGGGCAAAGTTTCAGGCTATCAAAGGTAGAAAAGTCGTAGAAACATTTACTGTTCCCTTTACTCAGAAAGAGCTTGATGCAATAATTCGTGCCCGTGAAGCAATGGACCAAGAAGATTTTCTTAAGGGGTATGCAAATGGGGGTCCCGAAAGAGAATATCGTTTAAGTTTGCAAATTCCATATAGGCACAGACTAGATGATAGAAGATCTGCGATAGAAGCCTTACAAAGAACAGTTCGAGCTGCTAATTCTATTCTTGATTCAGATGATTTTTCGCCCGGATTAGACTCCAGACGAGCAGTGGTGGATATGAGAGATGCACTTTCTCTATTAGAACTTCCTGAAGAAAAAGAAGGTTAGTCTATGTTGCGGGGATTGGAAGCCTGCCCGCCTCTGGAGGGAAATCCGAACCTATTTCCTCACCCAAACAACCTCAGAATTTATACCAAATCTTTGTAATCTTACTTAAGTTCTAATCTACTCCTCGGAGCTTTTATTGACAATACCCACTCATGTCTGTAAAATCCTATCAAATGATTGAAGCAGGTATAAAAGGGGAGCTCCAAACGCTTTTTTGGAATGTAAATAAGCTTACTCAAAAACGTGCGACAGGGGCAGAACCAGTTCGATTATTGAGTGGTAGAAATGATAGAACAGTTGAACTCGTTGTAGATGTGAATGGCAACAAGTTTGTACGAAGAACTTATGCTCCAAGAGCTATTGGTGAAGTAGCTCACGAACGAGGCTCAACGTTTGAAAGTGTCTGGGAAGGAATGAATACTGTATTTAGCCAAGCAGGGATTAGCATTGTTCCCAGTTTTATTCTTTCTGCGAGCCCAGATCAAGTTGTAGTTGTGAGTAATTACCTTGAAGATGCACGACCTGTTATTGTCGCACCAACTGATAAGAAAGAACAGCTCGCAGAAGGACTAGGAAGAGTGGTTGGTAACCAATCAAATGATTTTTTTCCTGAGTTGCAAATGTTACTTCCTGATGCTTTTCATACAACAAAAGGCGGAGACGGTCAAGACACAATCATGCTAACTGATGTTGATCCCTATCCTAATCGTGCTTCTGGTTTTTTAATGAAGCAATTTCCTAAATATAGAGATGGTGCATGGGGACAGTATATTAGGCATGTTTCTGAACTATTTTATGATCACTGGTGCCGAGAAGAAGAAAAAGAGGGCGTGCTAGAAAAATTTTTACAAGGTGTTGTTCCAGGAATCAAAAGTGAAGCTTCAGTTGACAATATTATGAAGACTGCAGAAGCAATTAATAACACGCACATGCTACAGATGGGAATAGACATGCGAATATTTCGTTAACTTCCTCCACTCCTCGGAGAATTTTACGTTTAGACTGTTAAATCAGTCTAAATTCTCTGTGTTGCGGGGATCATTCAATTCCTTAGATATTCTTTCAGCATTATTCTTAGAGTAGTTTTTCCTTTCGTAGTTTTAAAATATTCTTCTCTTCTCTTTGCATCTTTTTCATTTCGATAAGCTTCATAAAAAATTAGATCGAATGGAGCATAGTGTTTGGTAGATAATTCTTCTTTATTATTATGTTCAAGAAATCGTCTCTTAAGGTTAGTGGTAAAACCTACATAAATAAAATCTTCATGAATACTTTTGAGAACGTAGACGTAGAAAAATTTCATAAAGTTTCGTTGAGACGCACCAGTCGTAAACTTCGGTGCATCTCGGACGCTTACCACTCATTTAAAAAATACCACCCATTAACATTCGTTGCAAGAGTGATTTATCACTCGCTGCAGTGAACCCGAATGAAGATGAGTGGTTCGTTGTTGCGGGGCCAGGAGTTGCGCCTGGCCTATGAGATTATGCTTTCTGTTTCTCCAGTTACCTAGAGTGTCGGACTATATCTTCACCCCGATTAAATCGGGGGCTCGGCGTCTAGTCTCTACGGGGTCCCTAAATAGGGACTTCCCTCGGTATTGCCCTGAGCGACTTTTTGAGTCGAAGGGTTTCACCGATATAGCCAAGTACTGTTTTAATATTGCTATCAAACGGCCCATTTTTCATCAAGCCTCATGTGCACTGTACACTACCCCGCGTATGTTTTTATTTTACCAAAAATTACTCTATCAGTCAACAATTGCATAGATAAATTAATGAAGTAATCTTCTTGACACAGCGCAATTAATTCCAGATAATTAAGCTATGCGACGTGACCAACTAATAAAAGATAAGGTAAGAAGTTTAAGAATAGAGGGGATGAGCTTAAGTCAAATTTACAGCCATACAAATGTTCCTAAGACAACTATTAGAACCTGGATAAAGGACATAAAGCTCTCCGAGGATCAGCTTATTATTTTTAAAAATCGTATACAAAAAGCGTTACAAGAGGGAAGGATAAGAAATCAAGCAATGCAGAGTAAATTAAGAATAAAAAATGAAAATACCCTAATGGAGAGGGGAAGAAAAGAAATTAAAAAGCTAACAAAACAAGAGCTTTTAATAGCTGGAGTTGCTCTTTACTGGGCTGAAGGATTTAAAAACAGACATGAACATAGGTTGGGATTTTGCAATTCGGATCCTGAAATGATTAGATTTTACATAAAGTGGCTTAAGGAAGTTTTGGGAATTATGAATGAAGATATTATTCTTAGATTAACCTTGAATCAGTCATATGAGCTAAAGTCAGATGAAATTTTGGATTATTGGAAAAAAATTACCCAAATTCCAAGAAGTCAATTCACAAAAACTTTTTATCAAAAAACTCAATGGAAAAAACAATACAATAACGATAATTATTATGGAGTATTAAGAGTGCATGTTAAGGAAAGTCTTGATTCTTTAATATTGATGAGAGGCTGGATTGATGGCTTGAAATTAAGCGTAGGAAAATAGCGTTTAGATTTATTTCATGCTAAAATACGTAGGCGCTCGCCTTGCGGCGAAGCAGGCCAGGGTAGCTCAGTGGTAGAGCACAGGATTCATATCCCTGCGGTCGTGGGTTCGATCCCCACCTCTGGCACACTTCGGCAAGCTCAGTGCGAGCCACTTCGACTCACTTTGTTCGCTCAGTGCAAGCCACTTTGACATCCTTCGATAAACTCAGGATAAGAGCTTAGTGCGAGCACGTAAATTTTCCTTTCTGCTACAATATATTCAATATGTCAGAATTTTCTGAAACACCTCCGCCAGCTCCAAAACCTGAATTTGATGGCGGGAGTTATACGATTTCTCAATTATCTACCTCGCCTGAAGGTTTTGAATTCAAATCCCGTGACAGCATACGAAGGAAACAGGAAAATTTAAATTTAAGAACTGAAGATAAAGAGAGACTTAAGCGTGCGGTTATAGGTGAGATGAAATTTCAAGGAGTAGGGGACTTGAGAGAAACAAAAAAAGCATACGAAGAAAATCCTGGAGATGATACTAAAATAGATGCTGAAAAAGCAAGAGGAAAATATATTAAAGGAATGGCGGGAAAGGTAGGATTCCGTAATATAAAACGCGATGGAAATATTTTATCAGCTGATGTTAAGTTTGTTTCATTCCCTGCGTATTCAGAGTTCGCAAGCCCTCAAGATCCGCCTGAAATTTTGGATTGGAGCAGAAATGCAGCTGTTGCAATGATAGTCCGAAGCTCAGATGGCAGATTAATAATTCAACATAGAGCTATTGAACATCAAAATCTAAGTAAAGAAAAGCCAACCAGGGGAAATGCTGCTTATGCAGATATTCCCGGAGCAAGCTCCGCGGGAATGCTCGATGCTACTATAGAGTCTCTAGATAGAGATAAGGGAATTCCTGATCCGGTTGATACAGAATTTGTAAGAAATGCCATTCTTAAAGAAACAGGAGAGGAATTAGGACTCGGGTTAGAAAATTTTGAAAGAACCGTAATTACAGGAATAACCCATGACAAGATTAAGCTTCATGATGAGCTGCTCTGGTTTGCTCAGTCCAAATTAACAGCAGAACAAATACGGGAGTCTTCCAGAACTTCAAATAGAAATAAGAATTTAGGAAACGCTGATTTTGAGGAAAAATTTGTCGATGTAGATGGGTCGC
Source organism: Patescibacteria group bacterium (assembly GCA_038058335.1). Classification (GTDB taxonomy): domain Bacteria; phylum Patescibacteriota; class Microgenomatia; order Levybacterales; family UBA12049; genus JBBTVO01. Next base: position 13,131 of record JBBUBI010000033.1, on the reverse strand, counting down.
CTGAAACAATTGAAAAGCTTTTGACAGAAGTTAAATCTCCTTTTCCTCCAACGCATTCCGCAGCGCTTGTTGCTGCAGGATTTTCTCTGGTTCTAAAGGAGCAGGGAGTAGATGCGGCAAAAACTTGGAAAGCTAAGGTTGAAGGAGGAGTTAAAGAAAACTATAGACAAATGGACGAAATGGTCGCAGAGTATTACAATAAACATCCAGAAGCATTAGCTCAAGTTCCGGAAAGATTTTGGGGCAAAAATGTTCCCGTAAGGAATTTGCGAGGGTATTCACCTGCATATGCCCCAGAAGATCAAGGACTTCCAGGCTTTGAAGATGAAATGACTAGAACAGGACTGATTCCCGAAACACGAAGAAGCGTTGAGACAGCGTATATGTTTGATATTGATGGGGTTTTGACAGATCCGGCTGAAAAAATAGTCACTGAGGAAAAATTATATGACGAGATTGCGAAAAGACTTGAAGGGGGAGAGCCCGTAGGGCTTATTACAGGACGATCAAATGTCTTCATGCTGGATCGGATCATAAATCCGCTTAGAGAGAGAGTATCGGATGTTTCTATTCTCCAAAATCTAGCAGCCGTAGGAGAGAAAGGTGGTACTTGGATAACATTTGATGAAGCTGGAGATATGCATGAGGGAAAGGCAAGAGAGCTTTCCGTTCCTGAAGAGCTTAAAGAACGAGTAAGGAAACTGATTGCTGAAAAATATTCAGATAGTATGTTTTTTGATGAGACCAAGGAGACGATGCTTTCGACTGAAATGATCGACGGACATGACCTTTCTGATTACACAGAAAGACAAATAGAGCTGGAGCGTGATATGAGGCAGATTCTTGATGAGTTCTCGCAAGATCTGAAAATTGATCCCACAACTATTGCTACAGATATAGAGAATTCTCATGTGGGCAAAGCACTTGCGACTGAGCGGTTTCTCCAGTTTGTAAAAGATAAAGACGTAAAGCCTGGTAGGTTTATTGCCATTGGGGACAGCAAGTCTGATTTCGAGATGGCAGATGAGCTGCAAAGGCGAGGAAAGAAAGTAGAGATGGTTTACGTAGGAGATAAAGAAAAACTTGGAGAGGTTAATAAGGATTATCCCGTTGAACACGTCGGTGGATTCACACAAGGCACCCTCAAATACTTAAGCAGACAAAACTGACATAGATTTACATATTGTTTTTCATCTCAGATATTCTTTATCATCAAATCATGCCGAGTCCCCTTGAGACTTGCGGAAATTGTGTATTTTTCGATATAAATTCATGCGATGGTTCTCCTGTGGGTACGGTGACCATCCAGGATCAAGAAGTATCTCAAGGATTTTGCAGAACGAACAACGGATTAAAATTGATGGCAAAAAAAGAAACGGATCTATGCAGGCAACCAGAGGGAACATTCAAGCCTAAGGAAGGGATTATTTTCGAAAATACAGAACTTGCTGCTCAATCATCCACAGGTTCTTCTTAATTATTCTATGGTATAATTTTTCCACCCCATGAAGAATAATCCCATTGGCGTTATTGATTCGGGTGTTGGCGGATTGTCGATTTTCAAAGAGATTGTCAAAATCCTTCCGAATGAGTCTTTTATTTACATTGGGGATTCGAAAAATTGCCCATATGGGAATAAATCTTTAGCCGAAATCTACTCGCTATCCAAAAGATTGGTAGAGTTTCTTCTCAAGAAAAAAGCAAAGATTATTGTAATCGCTTGTAACACGATTACTGTCTCATGTCTTGAAAAGTTAAGAAAAGATTTTCCTCAAACTCCTATTATCGGGACTGTGCCGGTAATAAAAACAGCCTCGAAATTGACCAAAAATGGTAGAATTGGGATATTATCGACGAAACAAACTGCGAAGAGCAGATACCAAAAAGATCTAATAAAAAAGTTTGGTAGAGGTTTGAAGGTTTTAAATTTAGGAACTGATAAATTAGTCCCGCTTGTCGAAAATGGCGCCGCATCAGAGCTTGATATAAATAATATTCTAGCTAAAGAACTCAAGCCGTTTCAGGATTTTGGAATAGATAATCTGGTGCTTGGGTGTTCGCATTTCCCTTTTCAAAAAAAGGAAATTAGGCAGATTCTGGGTAAGAATATCCAGATTTTGGATTCCTCAGGAGCAATTGCCAGACAGACAAAAAGAGTGTTGATTTCCGAAAATTTAATTTCGGAGTATAATAATCCTGTAAATACTTTTTATACGACTGGGGAATTAGAGAAGTTTAAATATGTCGCAGGTAAATTATTGGAGTTTGACGAAAAAGTAAAATGGCAGAAGACAAGGCTGTAAAAAAATTCAAAGACAAGAAAATTGCCGTATTGGGAATAGGTATCGAAGGCATTTCAAGCGCAAAGTATCTGGTGGAGAAGGGTGCGAAGGTAACGCTTCTAGATAAAAAAGAAGAAGACAGGATAGATAAAGAATATTTACGCAAGGCAAAAAAACTTAAG
>JBBUBI010000033.1:0-10567 GCA_038058335.1 Patescibacteria group bacterium | reverse complement strand
ATGCTCAAATTACAGGGATACGATGCGTATATAGGAGGTAATATAGGACTTCCTCCATTTGAGTTTTTGGATAAATTAAATGAACAGTCTATTATAGTTCTTGAGCTCTCCAGTTTTCAGCTCCAAGACATTAAAAAGAGTCCTCATGTCGCCGTAATGCTTATGGTGACTAGTGAACATCTTGATTATCACAAGGATGTTTTCGAGTACATTGACGCAAAAAGAAATCTTCTTAGGTTTCAAAATGGAGATGATTTTGCAATCTTAAATAAGGACTATATGCCGGCAAGAGAATCGGATGTACACACTCAGGCGACTGTTTATCAAATTAGTCGGAACGAGGAGGTCAAGGAAGGATGTTATATAAATGAAGGCAAGGTTATGCTCAGGGTAAAAGAGGATAGTTCGATTTTTGGGCTGAACCCGACTTATAAAACGATAAGCATTATAAGTACCAAAGATATACTTCTTCCGGGTGAGCACAATCTCGAAAACGCCTGCGCTGCTAGCATGGCAGCCTTTCTTAGCGGGGTGACTAAAGCAAATATCGCACAGGTTTTGAAAACCTTCAAGGGGCTTGAGCACAGGCTGGAATTGGTTACTGAAATTAACGGAGTTAAATATTACGATGATTCATTCTCGACAACTCCGGAGACTGCAATTGCGGCAATTAAGGCTTTTGAAAATCCCGAAATTCTGATACTGGGAGGATCTACTAAAAAAAGTGATTTTAAAGAGCTCGGCGAAACTATTTTAAACGCCAAAAATATAAAAGCAATTATTGGAGTAGGAGAAGAATGGCTTCGGATAAAATTCCTTATCCCGAATTTTGCAGGCAAAATTATCGAGGATTGCAAGAATATGAAGCAGATAGTGAAAGCTACGACGGAGATTGCAAAAGAAGGAGATGTTGTACTTCTTACTCCCGCCTGTGCTTCATTTGATATGTTCAAAAACTACAAAGAGCGCGGAGAAATGTTCAAGGAAGAAGTGGGAAAGCTTAAAAATTAGAATGAGATCTGAAATATATTTGCCAAATTTAGATAAAATTGTACCCGTAAGGTCTCATCTGAAAGAGGCTCTGGTAGAGGCGCCATGGGCTATGGCTCTTCTGCAAAAACTTTCAGGATATAGTCCGTGGACATATGAACACTCCGCAAAAGTTGCTTATCTTATGGGAGAAATGATGGAAAATGAAGGTATGTCTGAAAGCGGAGTATTAAAGGCCCAAAGAGCCGGATGGTTGCATGATATTGGTAAAATACAAATTCCATTGACGGTTTTGGATGCGATAGCGCGAAGCGAAGCGGGAAGAAGAGCAATGGATGAACACCCAAGATTTGGATTTGAGATGGTTCGGGATCATGACGAAGAACTTGCAAGAATTATAGTGGCACATCACGAACCTCTAAAGGGATATCCAAGAAGTGAAGCAAGGGAAGATGATGAGGGAGAGCTTTTATTTTTTCAAAACATGCTGGCACTTTGTGATGCAACCGATGCTCTTATGAGCGCGCGTCCTTATAAAGGTCCTTGGAGCCCTGAAGATGTAGAAAGAGATTTAGATGGAAAATTTGACCCCAGACATATTAGAATGGCGATAGAAATACGAGCAGGAATAAACTCCTAATCTAATAAGAATAAAGAGGGTCCTTTAAAAGGGAAGTCTACAAGCTAGCTACCAGTAATTAATATATAGTCGCATATATCAGATTAAGACTTGACAATCTTTTTTGATATCACTATACTAGTACAATGATATCAACTAGAGAGTTTAATGATTTGGTGGATACACTTTTAAAAATTAGGGGGAGAGATGAGATGGCGGATTTTTTGGAAGGCATCTTTACACCAAAAGAATTGATTGAGATTCCTACTCGCTTGAAGATTGTAAAAATGATTAAAAAAGGAATATCTCATCATGATATAGCCGACAAGATGCACGTTGGTGTTGCTACGGTGACAAGAGGATCAAGGGAATTACAGAAAGGCAGATTTAAAAATGTTTAATTCTTTAAAAGTTATTAGTTCATGGCAGTACCTCCTTAGCGGGAGGTAGTTGTGGTGAGATAGAGAAATCTATTTTAAGAAACAAGCCTCCCAATAGGGAGGTTTTTTGATGGAAAAATATGACAGAACGAAACAGAATTATTACTAAAGAAACAGAAAAAATTGCCGAGCAGTATAGTATGGTGATGGCAGGAGGCAGAATAAAAACTGCTGGTGCAAGTATCGATCATATATATCAGGTGGCAAAACCACTTATAGATTCTCCAAATAATCCTGATGCTGCTTTTGAAACGAGCAGAGCATTTGCGGCATTTAAAGAAAAACCACCTCTCCCTTTCCGCGTAGCCTTTTTCCCACAAGATGAAGTAGCAATGCGCACAGCTTTTCGTCGTCTGGGTATTTATCGACCGTCTATTAAAACAGATCAAGGTCCTGCTGGCAATGTAGGATATTTCCGTATTGATGAATCTAAGGGAGATTCTTTAAAAGGAAGAATATTAAGGGAAGACGGAGTCGCTTTGCCTGAAGAATTTTTAAAAAAAAGATTAAGCTGTGCGTCTTTGGAGACGCAACGGTTTATGCAAGATTTATTTGCTGAGGTTCAAGTGCAATATCAGCGAGGAAGTTATAGGGAAGCATATCAGATAATAGCTAAAATTCGACAAGTTGGGGAACTTAACGATATTGAAACGACCAGACGTGCGGGTGTGGGAAGGCAGGAGCTTTTCTTTTTCCGCCCAGTACAAGTTGAAGATGACGTAATTATTGGAGGGGATCTAGCGGATAGAATATCTACTAAGACAAGTGAAGTGGTAGCGAGAGTTGAGCAATTAGCATTTGCTGCAAAATTATCTTTTAAATCAGGATTGAGCATAAAGGATGCTATTACAAGGGCTTATGAAATAGAAGATTTAAGCACAATAAAAAATTCCAGTTTATTATATTTCCAGCCGGATATATTAATAAGAAAAGATGGAAGCTTTGATATAGAAAGAATAAATATTCCAGATTTGGGCATGTTCCTTACGGAAATTGAAAAATCCAATCCAAATGAAACACTACGATCAATTCAGGATATTAGCAATAAGATTAAAGAAGTAGTTCTTAATACTATTGCGGATCAGACAAATGGAGATGTCATTATTATTACACGCGATGAAGTATTACAAAACTGCGAAGATACGCTAGAAATTTTAGAGGTACAAGCAATTAAAAGAGGACTATTATCTAGAGACAAGAGTATTTCGGTATCCTCTTTGGGCAATATTGCTGAATTGCCAAACGGATGTTCGATAGTTTTACTTAATGTATCGCCAGAAGCAAATGGTTACGAATCGTTGCTCTCGCGGGTTGCTATTGGAGAGATTCAATGCTACCCCGATCCGTTTATCAAGCTTTTTGAAAAAGAAGCAACGACCTTTGAAAGAAAAAAGATAGATGAACCAATCCTTTCAAAGTTTCTAAATATAATTGAGCCACAGACAATGGATAAAAGAGAAGGTGTCTATGCAAAATACTTGGCAATTCAAAATGCAATGAAACAAGGAGGCATTGACTCAGATATTGTGTATTTTGCGATTAATGACAGCGATAATTATATTCCAACTTTTAGGTATGATATAAGGAGTTTTTTTGAAGTTTATAAAGCGGTAGAGAATGAAAGAAGAAAAGAGAAAAGAATTACAAGCTTGACTGCAATACCCTTACCATTTCAGTCCTCAGATGCAATAATGGAGGGAAATGATGGACCGAGACTAGCTGTATTTAGATTTATGTTTGTGAGGAAATAATTATGATTAAATCTATAGATAGGAAGAAGATTGTAGAATGTGTCAGAAAAGAAGTTAAGAAAGCAAACAAAGAAATTATCGTAACGATGTTACTCTCAGAAGAGATAGAAAATCCCTTACCAAGATCATATCACACGCTCTTGCAGAAGAAAGTACAGCAAGGGATTTTAGTAAAAAGACTTGGATTTGGAACCAAAGAGGAATATAATCAAATTAACTTTATGTATAAATTTAATTCAAAAAATTATATATTTAGATACGAAGCAGATATAAATTATTACCAGCGTTTAATTATTATAGACGGTAAGTTGCTATTCTTTGGTGTAGATGATATGTTTTTCCAAAGTTCATATAAGCAACTGATCGAGGCATTTTTATCATATTTTAGCTCTGTATCTAAGAAAGGAAGGAAAAAATGAAGAAGAGAGTGCTTTCTGGAATTAGGGCGACGGGGAGATTGCATCTTGGTAATTATTTAGGTGCTGTAAAGGGTATGCTTGAGCTTCAAAACGATCCTGATTACGAGACTTTTTATATGGTTGCGGACGTTCACACGATTACTACTCCGTACAATGTTGGAGAACTTAGAAAAAACAGAAGGGAAGTAATTATAGATTATCTTGCAGCAGGTCTTGATCCTGAAAAATCAATTATATTCCAGCAGTCAGAAGTACCTGAGCATATTGAGTTTGCTTTTTATCTATCATCAGTTGTCACAATTGCCAAGATGCAGCATTTGCCTACTTTTAAAGATAAGGTGAAGCAATATCCAGAGCACGCGACCATGGCGCTTCTTAATTATCCGGTACTTATGGCGGCTGATATTTTAATTTATAAAGCCGAGAGCGTGCCTGTAGGAATTGATCAAGAGCCTCATCTAGAAGTGGCTCGTGAGATAGCAAGAAGATTTAACCAGGATTACAAGACAAATTTTCCGCAGCCTGTGAGTTTTAAAACCGAAGGAAAGTATGTACCTTCTCTATCAGGAGAAGGGAAAATGAGTAAAAGCGTCGAGGGAAGCTTTATAAATCTGACGGATGATTTGGAGACAATAAGAAAAAAGATTCGTTCTGTTCCGACGGCTGATGCAAGCGGAGGTGAGAAATCTGAAGGACTTAAGACTCTTTTTACTTTTCTCAAGCTTTTTTCGCCAGATTCCTTGAGTGAATTTGAGAAAAAGTATGAAAGCGGAAGCTTGCAGTTCGTAGAGCTTAAAGATCATATTACAGAGGCAATTTATAAGGATCTTGAACCGATTCAGAAGAAAAGACAGGAGTTGGAAGCAGATTCAGAATTTGTAGATAAAGTCATAAAAGAGGGAAATGAAAAAGCAAGAGAAGTGGCAAGAAAAACTGTAAAAGAAGTGAGGGAAAAAATGGGACTGTCTTGAGAATCTAGAGTTCAGGTTTATAGTTCAGAATTTCATTTTGAGATACTAACAAATTTGTTATAATCCTCCCATGGCAACTGAGCGAGAAAAATTTTATATCCCTGAGAAGCCAACCTACGAAGATGTAGAAGGATATACGAGAATATTGGCTGAGCAAATTAACGGGTCAGGCTTCCAACCAGATTATACAATGGGTATATCAAGAGGCGGTTGGTTTCCAGCCATATATTTGTCTTTAAGAATGGAATGGGCTCCATTTACTGGAATTGATGTTAAAAGAACCGCGGATGGAAATGGTAGAGTTATGGGAGACAACTCTCATATAAATACAGATTCCTTAAAAGGCAAAAACATACTACTTGTTGAAGACATGCTTGAAACTGGAAAAAGTGCGGTTGTTTCCAAAGAATTTCTCGAAGAGCATGGAGCAAATGTAAAACTCGCCTGTTACTTTACTAGGGATTTTTCGGAAGTAAGTCCGGATTTTGTCGTTCAAAACGAAGTAGTGAGTGAAGTAATATTCCCCTGGGAGAATTCGCGGGATAAATAATTAGTAGCATTGCTATTTGTATGAACAATTACACTTTGCAAATAGCCTCGTTTATGCTATAATTTCCCACAATGGCTAGCTCTCCAAAAAAGAAAAGCACAAAACGCAAGATCGGCAGATTCACAATAGATACTTCCTGGAAAAATCTCGTCCTCTATGGATTCTTGATTCTTACAGTAGGATTTTTCGTTTTGGGTGCAACCCAGCCTCAAGAACCAGCAGACACCGTACCAGTTTCGCAAATTGTCAAGGATGTCAAAGCAGGTAAAGTAAAAGAGATTACGATTACCGATAATAAATTGACAGTTAAGCAGGGAGATAAGAATATTCAGGCGTTTAAAGAACCGGGGTCAAATATTTATCAGCTGTTTTCAGATGCAGGAGTTTCACTGGAGAAGACCAAAGTCGTCGTGAAGGATGAGACGAGCATGAACAACTGGATAAATATTCTTTCGTCCGTAATTCCGATTCTTCTTATGGTAGCGTTTTTCTGGTTTATTTTTCGTCAGGCAAGGGGAGCTCAGGAAAACATTTTTTCATTCGGGCAATCCCGCGCCAAGCTTTTCTCAAAAGATACACCTAGGATCAGATTCGCAGATGTTGCAGGAGTAGATGAGGCAAAGCAAGAGCTGACAGAGATTGTAGATTTCCTCAAAAATCCGGGGAAATACAAGGCAATGGGAGCACGAACTCCCAAGGGAGTTCTTATGGTAGGCCCCTCAGGTACCGGAAAAACGCTTCTTGCACGTGCGACAGCTGGGGAAGCAAACGTGCCGTTTTTCTCAATGGCAGGCTCTGAATTTATGGAAATGCTGGTTGGAGTGGGTGCGTCTCGTGTAAGAGATTTGTTTAACACTGCGAAAAAAGCCCAGCCTGCAATAATTTTTATCGATGAAGTTGATGCAATTGGAAGGCAAAGAGGAGCAGGATTTATGGGCGGACATGATGAACGCGAACAGACTTTAAATCAGATTCTTGTTGAAATGGATGGTTTTACGCCGACAGAGCAATTAATAGTTATGGCCGCGACAAATAGGCCCGATGTTTTGGATCCGGCGCTTGTACGTCCTGGAAGATTCGATAGGAGAGTTTTGCTTGATATGCCGGATATCGAAGGAAGAAAAGCGATACTTGCGATTCACGCCAGAGGCAAGCCTTTTGAGAAAAAAGTTGACTGGGAAAAAGCTGCCAGAAGAACTGTAGGATTTTCAGGTGCCGATCTGGAGAACATGCTTAATGAGGCAGCAATATTAGCAGCGCGTCTTAATAAAAAAGCAATCGACATGAGCGATATTGAAGAAGCTGCAACCAAGGTTAAGTTGGGACCTGAGAAGAAAAGACTTCAGTCTGAAGAAGATAAACAAATGACCGCGTATCATGAAGCAGGACACGCGCTTGTCTCATGGGAAATGCCTCACATGGATCCAGTGCATAGAATTTCAATCGTCTCAAGAGGAATGTCGCTCGGGCACACGATGATGGAGCCCACTGAGCATGTGCATGAAACTAAAACCAGATTGATAGAGCAGATAAGCGTAATGCTTGGAGGCAGAGCTGCTGAGAATCTAATTTTTGATGAGGAGACAACAGGTGCGTCTGATGATATTGCCAAGGCAACTGAGGTAGCGCGTACTATGGTGGTCGAGTATGGAATGAGTGATTTGGGGCCAATGAATCTTGATGGAGAAAGAAAGAGATATTTTGGCGAGCAGTCAAATATCTCAGATGAAATGGCATCAAGGATTGACTCCGAGGTTCAGAAAATTACACAAGCAGGGTACAAGAAAGCAGTAGAGATTCTAAAAAAGCTTCGAAGCAAGCTCGATGTTCTCGCTGCAGAGCTACTTATAAAAGAGACAATAGAATCTGAAGAATTTGAAAGATTAATAGGACCTAAGAAAAGTATAAATAGGTTAGTTCTTGCTACTGTCAAATCCTAATTGCTTCAAAACTTAACTCTTGTTGACCCTTCGATTAAACTCAGGGTTGACAACATATCTTGCCTTTGAAATACTGTAGGAAGTGTCAAGCGAAGCTTCACCAGCTCAGTCATCTAATTCAAAACCCTTTTCTCCTGTTGAGGCGATTAGCATGGGTTTTAAATTCTTCAAGGAAAATTTAGTCACTTTTATAAAACTCGGAGCAGTTCTTTTGGTTATAAATGTTATATCGGGAATGTTTACTGGAGAAGATAATACATCAGGCTTGGCAGTTTTGATGAGTATCGTATCTGCAATAGTGTCAATTCTTGTTCAGATCGGAATGACAAAGATACTTCTTGATCTTCATGATGGCAAAGCAGTAAATTTTCATCATCTTTACTCTTTATATCCAATGCTCCTGCGATATCTTGGAGCATCCATTCTTTACGGACTTATGGTAGCTGTAGGTATTATTTTCCTTGTAATTCCTGGAATTTATCTGGCTATCAAGTATCAATTCTACGGAATACTGATAGTTGATAAAAACCTTGATATTATGGCCTCGCTTAAAAAAAGCGGTGAGATGACAAAGGGGAACATGATGAATTTATTTGTCCTGGGACTTCTGCTAATAGTTATCAATTTTGTGGGAGCAATGCTTCTGGGTCTAGGACTTTTGATTACTATTCCTACATCGATGATGGCAATGATTTACGTCTACCGCAAGCTCTCCTAATTCTTAATAGCCTGATTTAGTTGATGCTATAATACCTTCATGGATACTCCAGAAGAGAAGTTTGTGCTGATTGATGGGAATGCCATTGTGCATAGAGCTTATCACGTAATGCCTCCGCTTACGAGAAAAGACGGGACTCCTACAGGTGCAGTTCAGGGATTCTTCAATATGGTTCTTAAGATAATTCAGGAACTTAAGCCTGAGCATCTCGTAATTGCTTTTGACAGACCCGCGCCAAATTTCAGAAAAGAACTTTTCAAAGATTACCAATCAAAGCGACCTGCGATGGAGAGTGATCTATCACCCCAATTTGGAATAATTCAGGGCATTTTGGAGAAGGCTAAAATTTCCGTATATTCTGTCGACGGGCTGGAGGCAGATGATGTAATCGGTACGATTGCCGAGAAAGCCAAAAGCACTGGTCATTTGGTTTATATCCTCACAGGAGATCGTGATATGCTTCAGCTCGTAAATCATAAGACTAAAGTAATTGCGCCGGTTAAGGGAATAAGCGAAGTAATACTTTTTGATGAAGAAAAAGTAAAGGAAAAATACGGCATACCTGCCTCGCAGTTTATAGAACTCAAGGCTTTGATGGGAGATAGTTCGGATAATTACCCGGGAGTTGCGGGGATCGGTCCGAAGACTGCTTCGGGTTTGATTGTTGAATATGGTACGGTTGAGAATATTTATAAAAATATCGCTAAAATTAAGGCTAAAAATCCCAAACTTGCTAAAAAGCTTGAGGTTGGTGAAAAGAACGCAAGACTTGCTCATCAGCTCGCGACAATTCTGGTCAACGCGCCATTTGAATATGACTTCGCAACCTGTGACATGAAAAATCTGGATGTTGCGGAGTTTAAGAAAGCGCTTGAGTCTTATGACTTCAAGACGCTGCCAAAGAGACTTGATGATGTTTTCAAAGCAAATGGAAAGATAGATAAAATTTCAGAGGCTCAAATGAAGCTAATCTAGAATTAACCTAATTAATCTAATTGACCTAATTTCTAAACAATGACCAATAATTTAAATACCAAATATGATCTTGAAGAAAGAATTAAACTTGATTTTTAATTCAATTTATATAAAAGTTAAATGAATTGGGATTTATTTAGGTTAATTAGAAATTAGAGTAATTAGAAATTTTATTATGCGAATAGCATTAGTTCATGATTATATAAAAGAATATGGGGGAGCGGAAAGAGTGCTTGAGGTTCTTCACGAAGTTTTTCCGGATGCACCGATCTTTACCACAGTCTATTTGCCGGAATTTCTGGGTCCTCATCAGGAAAGATTTGAAAAATGGAAGATTAAAACTTCATTTTTACAGGGATTACCATTGAAAGCAAAGTTAATAAGCCCATTTCGTATATTAGCACCTTTTGTATTCAAAACATTTGATTTTTCCCAATATGACTTGATAATTACATCTGCCACGGGAGCTTATAATCCCAATGTTTTAAATAAAAAATCCGCAAAACTTATTTGTTATTGTCATACTCCTCCAAGATATCTTTACGGCTTTGCAACTGCTCGGGAATGGAAAAATAATTTGTTTCTTAGGGTTTTTGGGGAGTTGGCGAATCACTTTTTAAGATTGGTAGATTTCAGATCTTCGCAAAATGTAGACTATTTCATCGCGAATTCAGAGAATGTCGCAGGAAGAATTAAGAAGTTTTACAGAAAAGATTCGACGGTGATATACCCGCCAGTGGATACAGCGTCTAGTGGATTAGGGTATAGCGTAGAGTTGAAAGAAAAAAAACTAAACGCTGTAAAACTAAACGCTAAACGCTATTATTTAGCCGGGGGAAGATTGGCTCGGCCAAAGCATATAGATCTGATCGTTGAGACGTTTTCGAAGCTAAATATGCCTCTTAAAGTTTTTGGAAGAGGTTTTGCAGGATACGAACTTGAAATAAAGTCAAAAGTCAAAAGTCAAAAGTCAAAAGTTGAATTTCTTGGAGAAGTGACAGATGAAGAGAAATTAGAGCTTATGAAAAACGCGAAAGCTTTTGTTTTTGCCTCGGAAGATGAAGATTTTGGAATTACGCCGGTTGAGGCGATGGGAGTGGGAACTCCTGTGATCGCGTATCGGTCGGGTGGAGTTTTGGAGACAGTTGTTGACCCTTCGGCAGGCTCAGGGCAAGCAGCGACGGGATTGTTTTT
>JBBUBI010000032.1:35044-36548 GCA_038058335.1 Patescibacteria group bacterium | reverse complement strand
TTCATAGCTTGTCCCGCTTCGGTGGGGTTTGCTATAGTATATCAAGATTTTATCTTATGAAGAAATGGATTGTTCTAAATAAAGAAAATAAAAAATTAGATAATGACGAGATTGTCAAAATATTGCTGGAGAACCGTGGTCTCAAAACTAAAAAAGAAATTGAAAAATTCCTGACGCCCGATTTATTAGATCTTACGATTGAAAATGCAAAAATTGATAGAAAAGAAGTTGGCAAGTCTATAGAGAGAATTAATAAGGCGATAAAAGAAGGAGAGCAGATTATTGTTTTTGGAGATTATGATGTAGACGGAATTTGTGGAAGTGCAATTCTTTGGGAAACATTAAGCTCTTTGGGAGCTAAAGTCTTGCCTTACATTCCTCATAGAATTGATGAAGGATATGGACTTTCAGAAAAAGGGATAACAAATATCCTGAAAAAACATCCTGGAACTAAATTAATAATCACCGTTGACAACGGAATTGTCGCAAATAGTGCTGTAGATTTTGCTAACAAAAGTAAAATTGATGTGATCATTACGGATCATCATGTCCCTTCAAATAAACTTCCGAAGGCTTTTTCAATAGTACATACGACACTGCTTTGCGGAGCGGGAGTAGCTTATTTGTTGGCGCAACAATTAACAATTAACAATTCACATTTAACAAATAAAAATAAGTTTGATCATTTAACCCTTGCTGCGATTGCTACAGTCGCAGATCTTGTTCCACTTAAAGAGCTTAACAGAATAATTCTTAAACATGGGCTCGAGGAGTTGAGGAATACAAAAAGACCTGGACTTCTTGCGATGATCAAAGAAGCCGGAATTGTAAAAAGCGAAATAGATGTTTTTCAGATTGGGCATGTTTTGGCTCCCAGACTCAATGCAATGGGGAGAATAGAGCTTGCGATAGAAAGCTTGAGGTTGTTATGTACCAAGGATGAGAAAAGTTGTGAGGCATTAGCGAAGAAGCTGGGATTAACGAACAAAAGAAGACAGGATATAACATTTTCTTCGTTTGATCATGCGAAGAATAAAGTCAGAGCTCAGGGCGGCGAGCTGAAAAATTTAATTGTCATTGGTGACGAAACTTATCAGCCGGGAATCATAGGTTTGATCGCAGGGAGGTTGGTAGAGGAATTTTATCGTCCAGCGATAGTCTTGGCAATTGGAGAGAAATACAGCAAGGCTTCAGCCCGCTCCGTGAGCGGATTTAATATTATAGAGTTTATAAGAAAAGCGTCAGATTTATTGGTTGATGCGGGCGGGCATCCTATGGCTGCAGGTTTTACGGTAGAGACAGCTAGAATAAAAGAATTGACTGAAAGATTTGAAAAGCTCGCAGGAACTTTGATAAAACCTGAATTTCTTGAAAGAGTTGTGAAGATTGATACTGAAATTTTTTTGGAAAATATTAATTCTGATTTTTATGAAAGTATGCTTAAGCTTTCTCCGTTTGGAGCAGGTAATCCTCAGCCGGTTTTCCTCACAAAGAACTTATTGGT
>JBBUBI010000032.1:0-34944 GCA_038058335.1 Patescibacteria group bacterium | reverse complement strand
TGGGTTAAGACCAGGCGTGATCATGGGAAATTAATTTTTATTGATTTGCGCGACCGTTCTGGAATAATTCAGTTAGTCATAAATCCCAAGGTTTCCGAGGAAGTTTATAAAAAAGCACTAGAGCTAAGTCCGGAATCAGTAATCGAAATTGAGGGATTCGTAAAAGAAAGGCCGGAAGCAACTATTAACGAAGATCTTGAAACTGGAAAGGTGGAGATTGGTGTTGAAAATCTAATAATTTTGGCAAAAGCAAATACCTTACCATTTGATATGGGAGGAGAGACTCTAAATCTGGAGCTTCCTACGCTTCTAGATCATCGCGCTTTGACCCTTCGTCATCCCAAAGTTACGGCAATTTTTAAAATTCAGGAGACCATTGCTAAAGCATTTAGGCAAGCTTTGAAAGATGAAGGATTTACTGAAATTTTTGTCCCAACACTAGTTCCAAGCGCAACTGAAGGTGGAGCTGAGGTATTTTCGGTTGATTACTACGATAAGAAAGCATTTCTCGCACAATCTCCTCAAATGTATAAGCAAATAATGACTTCGATTTTTGAAAGAGTATTTACGATTGCGCATGCGTATAGAGCGGAGCCGTCGGTAACTACAAGGCATTTATCAGAATACGTAAGTCTTGATGCTGAGATGGGATTTATTAATTCATGGGAGGAGCTTATGAATATGGCCGAGAAAGTTGTTAAGTCAATTATTGAAGCGGTCAGAAAAGAAAACGAAAAAGAAGTTAAAATTCTTGGGATAAAATTGCCGGAAATCAAGAAAGAAATTCCAAGAATTAAGATGAGGGAAGCACAAGAAATAATTCTGAAGCGTACCAAAAGAGATCATAGGAATGAACCGGATCTTGATTCGTCGGACGAGAAAGAAATATGTAAATGGGCTGAGGAGGAGACCGGAGCGCCATTTGTGTTTATCACTCATTATCCTGTCAAGAAAAGACCATTCTACACAATGCCGGATGAGAAAGATCCTGATTTCACCCTAAGCTTTGATCTCCTAGGCATTAGCGAGGAGTGGGTTACCGGAGGACAGAGAATAAATGATCATAAAAAGCTTTTAGAAAATATCAAAAAGTGGGGAAACAAACCCGAGAATTTTGAAATATATCTACAGGCATTTGCTTATGGAATGCCGCCTGAGGGAGGGTTTGCTATGGGACTTGAAAGAATTACCAAGGATCTTTTGGGATTATCAAATATAAGGGAGGCAAGCCTATTTCCAAGGGATATGGAAAGAATTGATGAAAGATTATCTGCGAAAGATTAAGCTTCATAAAAAAAAAGTTATTCAGCACAATTTTTTATTTGTCCCCATATTCTTGGTGACATTACTCCTTTTTGTTGTAGTAATAGATATATTTCAGAAAGGAAGGTATCTGGTCTTATCGCTCAATCAAGATCCAAATTTTGCTCACGAGGTTAAGAGCTATCCCCTTCTTAAAAACAGATATGAACCATTTATTACTGCCCAGGCGGCACTCATCATAGACAAAGAAAGCAAAGTGGTTTTATATGAGAAGAATAAGAATTTGCGCTTTTCTCCTGCTTCAACTACAAAGATCATGACTGCACTTGTTGGACTTGATAACTACAAGCTTGATGATGTCCTTGAGGTAAAGGATACAATTACTGAAGGATCTGTTTTGGGTTTATTTAAGGGGCAAAGAATTACATTTGGAAATCTTTTGTACGCAATGATGCTGCCTTCTGCAAATGACGCAGCTACTGCAATTGCTCAAAATTATCCAGGTGGAGAGAATAAATTTATTGATAAGATGAATGAAGAAGTGAAGAAGATGAGACTGAAAAATACTCATTTTGATGACCCAGCGGGGCTTTTGGATAAGAGCGGATTTACTACGGCAATTGAATTATCGAATATTGCTTCGATTGCTCTGGATAATAAAATTTTTGCAAAGGTTGTTTCTACGCCTCAGAAGCATATTTATGATGATTCAGGCTTTCCTTATTTTATTTTAAATAAAAATAAACTACTCGGCATAGAAGGTGTAAATGGTATTAAAACAGGTTTTACAGAAGAGGCAGGCGACGTGCTTGTTACTTCAAGGAATCATAACGACCATACTTTAATTATTGTTGTTTTAAGAAGTCAGGATAGGTTTGCAGACACTTATGAGCTTTTAAGACTTATCAATTCTGAGAATCTGACGTATTTACCCATTCGTTTTTGAGCGCAGAGACATAAGCAACAAAATTGTTATTTCCTTTAAGCACCACGATTGGCATCATATATTCCTGTTTTTCATCACTCATATAGTATCCAATAGAAATATCCCGTACTAGAATATCTTTGCTTTCTCCGCTAATAATATACGCATTTCCATTTTTCAGATCCTCAAACGCCTCGCTTGCTGTTTTTATAGGATAAGTAGCTGATTCGTCTGAAATAGATTGATGGAAGAAGTTAGCCTGAACGATTTGGTGTCTGTTTTGCCCGCCAGCGATCAAGAGCATCATGGTAGATTCAGGATAGCTCGGGTAATAAATTGGTAGTTCGTCAATCTTCTTCTGAAAAAAATCAACTTTTATGATTTGCGTATTGGCAATGCTTGATGCAGGAATTAGGCTCCCGTTTGAGATTGACAGATCTGTGGTGATTATGTTATCCATATCAATATCATCTGTTAATACCGACATACTGCTCAAAAAATTTCGTCCGTCACTTTTTGCTTTTTCCGGATCTGGAAGATTGTTTGCAGAAATAACATTTGGATCGTTCATGTAGGATGATGTTACCGAAAATTTGTAAGAAAATATATCAAGCTTCAATTTTCTTGCATTTTCTGAAGTTGGGTCTGACCATTGGTACTCGTTATTCACGATTCGGATAGGCGGCGAGTTGAAATCTATACTTCTTGCCCTTTCAATCGCTTTTTGAAGTGCGAGAAGATCTGCTGATTCAGGGATAGTTTTGAAAACTTTGGCTCTATCGGGGAATTGTGGAAAATCACCTGAAAGAGTGTCGAGGGTAAATGAATAACTTTTTATTTCAGCAAGTATGGGAAATTTGATTTCCGGAATCATACCAAATGCTACAGTAGGGGGCGGAGGAGGTGTGGGCGAAATGATATTTTTGATTATTCCGCCAATTCTAAAAATAAGAAAAACAGCAATCCCAAAGGAAACAAGAATTACAGCCCACTTAATAAGTCCTTTTGTCATTGATGTCGCTTGATTTAGCGTGAGCATGTCTTGAGTATAGAAAATACATGCGGTACAATGCAAGTATGCATAGGCAAAACTCAGCACAAGTCCGGGTAAGATTTGCGCCAAGTCCAACCGGAGTACCTCATATCGGAAATACGAGAACTGCACTTTTCAATTTTCTTTTTGCAAGACACAACGGGGGAAAACTGATATTGCGAATTGAAGATACGGATAGAGAACGTTATGTAGAAGACGCAGAAAAGGCAATAAAAGAAATATTGAATTGGCTCGGTCTTACCTGGGATGAAGAATACACGCAATCCAAAAGATTGGATATCTACAAAGACCACGCGGAAATTCTTAGAAAGAAAGGGTTTGCTTTTGAAGATGAAGGCGCATTAAGGTTCAGAATGCCGAAAGAAGGCGATACATCTTGGACAGATGGAGTAGGAGATAAAGAGATTACTTTTAAAAATGAAATTCAAGAAGATTTCGTAATCATCAAATCAGATGGATATCCTACGTATAATTTCGCAAATGTAATCGACGATCATCTCATGAATATAACCCATGTGATAAGAGGTGAGGAATTTATTTCCTCGACACCAAAACATGTTCAATTATATAAAGCATTTGGATGGAAGCAGCCAATTTTCGTTCATCTACCTGTTATCTTAGGTACTGATAAAGCCAAATTATCCAAAAGACATGGAGCAAAATCTGCATTGGATTATCGAGAGGATGGATTTCTCAAGGAAGCACTTTTGAATTTCATGGCTCTTCTCGGTTGGAATCCGGGAGCGGACAGGGAATACATGAGCATTGATGAAATGATTAAGCTTTTTGAACTTAAAGATATTAACGTATCAAATCCAATTTTTGATATCAAGAAGCTAGAATGGCTAAATGGTGTTTGGATAAGAAGTATTGATAATCTTGATCAAAGATTAAAGGATTTTTATAAAGATGATCAGGAGATTATGAAAGCGTTAAGTTCTGATAAATCAGAGGTTATCATCGAGTCGTCCAAATCCAGAATGAGAACGCTGTCAGAGTTCAAGGAACTCGCCTTGCAGGGTTTGTCCAGAGAAAAGACAAAAGAAGAAATGCAAAAAGCGGAAATGCTTTTAAAGTTTTTGAACCTGAAGCTTAAAGATGATTGGGGTGATGAGAAATTGCTTTTCGCACTCAAGGATTTTTCGAAGACAAATGAAACAAATTTTAAAAGTATTTACTTTCTCATGACCGGAAAAGAAAAGGGAATAGGAATACTTGAATTAAATCAGATTCACGGAAAAGAGTTTTTCATAAAAAATCTTTCGAATGGATAAATTTATTGCAAAATCTATTTCACTTATATTTAGCCCACCGGTAATTCTTGCTCCTGTTCCATTCGTGCTTGTTTTGAAGTATTCAAGCGATATAAATGATGCGATTAAATGGTCTTTTTTCTTTTATATTTCTATATTTATAATGATTTCCGTAGTACTTGTAGGAAGATTTTTTGGAATTTTTTCTGATTTGGATGTTTCAAATAAATCAGAAAGACCTAAGCTTTTGATCTCGTCTTTGATAATTTGCATCACCAACTGCATATTTCTTATTTTATTTGGTGCCCCAAAAATATTGATTTTGATGGGATTTGGAGTTCTGATAGGAATATTATTTATTTTTATCTTCTTGAGATGGACAAAAATAAGTATTCATACTGCAGCTATTACTGCTTTTGCGATATCCATCGTCTTAATTTATGGCAGAATGTTTATTCCTTTGTTATTATTAATTCCAATTATGGGCTGGGCTAGAATTACTTCTAGGCGTCACACTTTACGCGAAGTAATAGCTGGTGGAATTTTGGGATCGGTATTGACTATAATTATCTATAGCATCGGTAAAAATTTTATTTTATGAATAACAAAGGCTCAATTCTTAAATCATTTGGATACGCGCTTGAGGGAATTCTTTTTTCTGTTAAAAATAATCAGAATTTCAGGATTCAAATTGCTATAACGATTGTTGTAATTCTTGCAAGCTTAGCATTTCATATAAATCCTTTTGAGATGGGAATTCTCGGAGTAATGATGGTTCTCGTGTTAGTCTGTGAGATGCTGAATACTGCAATAGAAGAGGTTGTCAATCTTATTGCAAGAGATTATAAGATTGAAGCAAAGATAGCAAAGGATGTAGGAGCCGGGATGGTTCTTTTGGCATCAATAGGGTCAGTCATTGTAGGTATTCTCGTATTCATCCCCTACCTTATCGCAATTCTTAAATAGTTTTGTGGTATTAACAGTATGGTTTGTGTCTTTATGTTATCTTGACAGTCTTTCTCTCCAGTAATTTATAATAGTAAAACTGTCGTATTGTCCTCCATGACTTTTCGGCGGTAATCTTCGAAATCTGCCCACTTCGAAGATTTTATCTTATTTCCTATGAGCCTGCCCAACGATAAGTTTTATAGTGAGAAAATTTAACCAGCATTTTTGCTGGTTTTTTATGGCAGGCAAGAGAGGAGGTGAAAAAGAATGGATTTCAAAAAAAAGATTGCAGGAGCTTTAATTACAGGTTCTCTAGTTGCAGGAGTACTTCTGCCTGGTGCTGCATTTGCAGATCAGATCTGCACGATTACAGACAATGGAGCATTTTCTTACAACAAGTGCAGGATTAAGGTAATTAAGAAGCTCAAGGTTGAACAAAATAATGGTGCGGTGGTTACCAATGGGGTAATTGTCGGCGCATCAACCGGCGGAAATTCCGCGAGTTTTAATACCGGCGGAACTACTACTATAACAAGTGGTACGTCAACAGTAACAGTTACCATTACCAATACGCTGAATTCAAACACAGCAGTGGTAAATACTCCGGTAACACCATAAGATTACAATAGTTGTACTTCTGAAAAACCCCGCACATCGCGGGGTTTTTCTTTTGTTTGTCCACGCTTCCTAATTCTGGTAAAATAAAGCCACATTGCCGGATCATCTAACGGTAGGATAGCGGACTCTGAATCCGCTCATCTTGGTTCAAATCCAAGTCCGGCAGCATCAATAGATCAAACTATATCATTTCCTTCTCCTTCTCCTTCTCCTTCCCTCTTGCTTCATGTTATAAGAATTTATTTTAAATCTGCTTGACAACGCCTGTTAGATCCTTCATTATTAAATCAAGGCATGTCAAAGAATAAATATAAGAAAAAAAAAATCAGATCTTCCAGGAGAACATCCTCTTCGCTGTTATCGCTTAGTCTCTCCAGCCCGCTTGTAATAATAGCTTTAGTATTTGTTTCCGTATTTGCAGCTGCCAATATTCATACAACGCAAAATCTCACATCAGGTGCCCAGAATGTGCTAGGTGAGGATGAGCAGAGTGAAGTGCAAAAACAGGCAGAGGAAGCTGCGAAAGAGGCAGCAAAACAAACTGAAGAAACACAAAAAGAAAGCGCTAAGCAGGCAGAAGAACAACAAAAAGAAGCCGCTAAAACAACGACAACAAATACCACGGGAACCTCTGGATCGTCAAGGAGGTCAATAAAGTCAAAAACAGAAACTATTTCTCCGAGTGGTTTTAGGATAAAGACAGAGTCTGAAGGCAATAAACAAGAAACCGAAATTGAAACAGCCGATGGACAGAAAATAAAGACCAAGATTGAAGATGACGGTACAACCAAGATTGAGATTGAAAATGGAACAGTAAAACTGAAATATAGAATAGAAAACGGTCAGCTCGTTCTCAAAGTTGAAAATGAGGACGGTGAAGAGGTAGAAATTGAGGATGACGAGCTTGAAGAGCTGGAGAATGATGTTGAAGATGAACTCGCGGATGATGATGTAAAGCTTGTGCCAACTACTGATAATCAACTCGCTCTTACCCAAAATCAAATAGCTGCGTTCACAGATTTCCCTCTTTCTATCAATGTCGAGACTAAGGAGCTTGTTATCACAACTCCGACTGGACAAAAGATAGTTACGATACTTCCGGAAGAGGCAGTCCGGAACTTGCTTGCCACAGGCATTATTAACAGAATCGAGGCGCCACCTTCTGACATTACAGCTCAAGACCAACTTGGAGCGCTAACTGGTGTGGTGAAGATTGAGATGCGTAATAACGAGGTGGTTTATAGAGTAAAAGGTACAAAGACACATCGCATGCTTGGTATAATTCCAGTATCAACTCCTGTTACTGCATTTGTTTCGACAGATACCGGGACAACGGTTGCCAAACAGCAATCAATTCTTACCAACGTTATTGACTTCCTTTCTCCTTAAACTCTAACTCACAAAATTGACAGCATAAGCATAATTAGGCTGAAAAGCAGTCCGAACGTAGTCTCAAATGGTCAGCAAAATAACCCATCATGGATTCGAACCTCTGGTATATAATATTCTCATGAAAGACATTCAGCGTGTGTATTTATCTCATACTCTTAATGCAGTTGCTTTATCTATAATCAGCGTCTATGTTCCTGCGTATTTACTGTCATTAGGATATTCTCTTGAAAGAGTCATTTTATACTACGCTATAGCACCTATTTTTGGCTTACTCTTAGGATTATTTGTTTACGTTCCCCTGATGAGGAAATCGGGGCTAATTAATGTTTTTAAATTTCATTACCCACTTAAAATTCTTGAACTTTTGCTTTTGTTTCTCTTAGGTTATCAACGAATTCCGCTTGAAATTGTAGCCTTAGTGTATGGTGCTGCTAACTATGCGTATTGGATGCCACTTAATCTTTTATTTGTTAGGCATTCAGCGCATGATGAAATGGCAAGTAATTTGGCAAAATTTTACGCTCTGCCTCAATTGTTTGGAATTGTTGGACCTTTAATCGGAGCAATCCTCGTGCCTTTTATAGGATTCTGGCCGGTATTTCTCATTACCATAATTGGTCTTATTGTGTCATATTTTCCATTAGCAAAAGTTAAAAACACAGAATTAGTTGTATCACTTAATTTTTCTAAAGCTTGGAAAAGAATTTCGCAAAATAAGTCATTATTTTTATTTGAATTTTTTGATAATGTCTTAGAAGAATCAAATTGGTTCTGGGGAGTATACATTTTTATTATCATCGGCTCACTTTCAACACCGGGAATAGTTGGCAGTTTAACCGCTATAGGAGGAGCGCTTTTTACATTTATAGTAGGAAAATATGCCAAACGCCATGATAAAAAAATCATACCACTCGCGTCAATCCTGCTGCTTTTTGTTTTTGCTCTGATGATTATTGCTAAAGAGCCTCTTCATGCATATTTCATAACTGTCGTTTTATCATTTATATTCACTCTGTTTATCGTCTCTTACTTTAGTACGATCTATAAAACTATTAAAGGAGAAGGTGAAGAAGAATTTATTATTCTACGGGAGATACCGACGGTACTTGGCAGATTGGTAGTCTTTGCTGCTATTTATTTGACGATATCTCATCTTCAATATTTTTTCATCACACCGATGATTTTCACTGTCATTTTACTACTTTTTTACATTTGGAAGAAGAAAAATCTTTATGCCACGGCATAGGTAGCTCATAAGGCTGATAAGACATTTACTACAATGCTAAACAGGTCTCGGTCGGTGTGCTCAGTAAGCAGCTATGAGTACTCGAGGAGCTAAGGATTAATTTACTTGATTTAGAAATTTAAAAATTGTATTATATTTGCTCATGACTGAAGCTTTTAGAAACGCACCCCTCCATGTTCCCGATATAGATAAAATTGTAACTCCCGAATTAGTTAAAGACGTAAATCCCGAATTAATTCAGGGCGGAATGGGGGTTGGCGTATCGGATTGGAGATTGGCACGTGCCGTTGCAGTTGCAGGGCAAGAGCTTGGCAGGGATACCCTGGGTGTAATTTCGGGAGTTGGACTTCCCATATTGATGCCGCAAAGACTTTACGATAGAGACCCTAATACGATCAGGGCTCTTAATGCTCTTGGTGCCATTAATCCTGAAATTGCAGAAAATATTCTCAATAGATTTTTGCCAAAACCCGGACAAAAATATAAACTACCGCAAAAACCGGAAGTATTAATAACCGGCAGCCAAGAAAAACAAGATGAATATAATAATCGAGCATTTGCCGCAGCATTTGTAGAAGTTTGGCTTGCCAAAGAAGGACATAAAGGTCCAATCGGAATGAATCTTCTGGAAAAAGTCCAGCTGTCTCATCTTCCAATAATTCTTGGTGCAATGGCGGCAGGACTTGACACGCTAATTGTCGGCGCAGGGATACCGCTTCAAATTCCGGAAGTTCTGGAAAACTTCGCAAATAACAAGGAAGCTTCATACAAGGTTGATGTAGAGGGATCTGATGGTTTTAAAATAGTACTTGATCCAAATAAATTTGTTCCAAAGGGATTTGAGCTTAAACGTCCGAAGTATTATGCAATAATTTCGTCTCATGTACTGGCAATGGTGCTTGAAGATAGGGCTAAAACTGACGGCTTTATAATCGAGGGGCCACTTGCCGGAGGACACAACGCCCCTCCAAGAAAAAAGAATGTATTTGATGAAATAGGGCAGCCTGTTTATGGGGAGAAAGACGAGCCCAATCTTGACGTGATAAGAGATCTGGGAAAGCCGTTTTGGTTCGCGGGATCATATGCCGAAAAATTTGAAGAAGCAAAAGTACAAGGAGCAGTAGGCATTCAAGTCGGCTCTGTTTTTGCACTCTCAAATGAATCTGGATTCACGGAAGAGGTAAAGGATTGTTTACGCACTAAGATTAGAAATGGAACCCTAGGTGTAACAACAAGCGCAATTGTTTCTCCAACAGGCTATCCCTTTCAAGTAGTACTGTTTGAAGGTTCGCTATCGGACCCTGATGTATATAATGAAAGAGTTCGTAGCTGTATCTATGGGTATTTGGTTCATGCACGCCGGAACGAGAAGGGTAAGATTCTATTTTTGTGTCCCGCAGAACCGGTAAATGCGTATGTTGGAAAAGGGGGAGACATTAAAGATACGGAAGGAAGAGTTTGCCTCTGTAGCGGACTTGCAGCAGCAGTAGGACAAGGACGACCGGGAGAACCGATAATTATTACATTCGGTAAAGATGTGGAGCCGGTCAAAAAACTTATAGAGCAGAGTGCCGATGGCAGGTATTCGGCAAAGGATGCTATGCGTTTCATTTTCTCCAAATAAAATCCAAAGGTTTTATGTCTGGGTCTATACGCAGCGTCTATGTCCGTAAGCAATGAAAATAATTAAGTTTTATGAGCATTTAGACAAGCTTAAAAGAACAAAAAGAGCGGGCTGGGTGAATGCTGGTATCAAAAGCTCCGAAAGCGTCTCCGATCACTCCTTCTCCACATCCGTTCTTTCAATGATCCTAGCCCCAAAACTAAAAGTAGATACGGAAAAGTTTATAAAAATGGGTTTGATACATGACATTGGAGAAAGTATTATCGGCGATGTGCTTTGGTATACCAAAGACAAAGGAGTAGATAAGAAAAAACTCTCAAAAAAAGAAGAGGACGAGGGCGCTGCTATGAAAAAAATCCTGGAACTTCTGGGCGGCGATGAGTACTTGGAGCTTTGGACTGAAATGGAAGAGAAAAAGACTAGAGAGGCGAAAATGCATAAAGAAATAGACAGACTAGATCTGGCGCTTCAAGCATATTTTAACGAGAAGAGGACGGGAGTAAATCTGGATGGGTTTTTCGACTTCGCAGATCTGTTTATTGAAAGTAATGAGATTAAAGATATCATGAAAGAAATTAGAAAGTTACGGAAATAGCTTCTCTGCTATAATTGCCTCATGGAAAAAGATTTTAAAATACCTCTCAAGAATAAAAAATATATTTATGGAATATTGCGAGGATCGTTGAATAATCCTTTGGTAGTCTTTGTTCATGGATTTACAGGCCATAAAAATGAACACCAGTTCTTTAACGCCGCAAGATTTTTTGAAAAGAAAGGAATTTCAACTTTTAGATTTGACCTTTATAGTTGGCAAGATGATGCAAGAAAACTTGATGATTGCACTCTTTCCCTACACGGGCAAGATCTAGATACACTTATTAAATATTTCAGAAATAAAGGTGTAAAGAAAATTTCTGTTGTTGGGCATAGTTTCGGAGGACCATCTGTTCTTCTGTCAAAAAAGAAAGATTTTGATTCTGCCGTTCTTTGGGATCCATCGGGAGATAGAGATGTGGTTGTAAAAGCAAGATACTTAAAAGAATTAGATAAATATTACCATGATAATGATTCTTCCTTTGGATTTACAATTAGTAATGAAATGTATAAAGAAAATAAAATACTTAAGCCAACAAAGCTAATAAAAAAGATAAACAAGCCGATAAAAATAATCGTTGCAGGTGCAGGCATAATGATCAAGGAAGGTGAAAAATTATTTAAAAACGCAAATAATCCAAAGGCTTTCGCAATAATACCTAAAGCTACTCATTGTTTTGATGAAGATGGAGTTGAAAAAAAACTATTTCAGGAAACTCTTGATTGGATAAACAAATTCTTCTGATATAATTGCTTCATGAAAAGGGAGCCAGCGAAACAGAAAAAAGATATTGATGAAGATCCTCTACTGCGGGAAGTTTATGAGTATCTTACCAAGTTTGATTTTCCTCTCGCATATTTAATCCAGAAAAAATTTAAGATAGGATTTTCTAGGGCAGAAAAAATACTTAGGCAGATCGAATCGGGAAAGAGATTGGGTTAATTTTGTTATAATCATGATCATGAAAAAAATTCTCACTTCAGACAAAGTTTATATTAGTAAATCAAAAATTCTTAATGCTGGGAGAGGGGTTTTTGCAAGGCTAGATATTAGAAAAGGGGAGATCATTGAAAACTGTCCAATAGTTGAAGTTCCGGAGCATGATATGTCTAATTTAAAAGAGAGTGTTCTTGTTACTTATTTCTTTTATTTTGGCAAGAACATGGAGCGATTAGCAATAGTCTTGGGTTTTGGATCAATCTATAATCATTCATATAAACCGAACGCTACTTATAAAATAAAACAGAGAGAAAAGATTATTGATTTTGTTGCTTCAGATAATATAAAGAAAGATGATGAGATAACATTTAATTACATCAATTCCGGAAATGCAAAAAATAAAAGCCGCCCATTGTGGTTTGAAGTATGATTTTCAATTTTGGTCGCCATGTTTGGGTCAAATAGGACTATAATGTATTTATGGATGGTAATACTTCCTCAAGTCTGATACTCCTCACTTATAAAAATAAAGCGCTTCTAATGTATAAGCAAAAAAATTCGCTTGATGATGGTCGGGATGCATGGAGTTTTATTGGGAGCGCTAAGAATGCCAATGAACCCGATGAGACTGCTCTTAAGCGTAACATAGAGCAGGAGATGGGAATAAAGGTCGGTAATGTTGAATATGTATCCGAGTCCTGCTATCACGCAAGTCTTACCGATGACAACGTAAATCAAATTAATCGAGCCGAAGGTCATTTGCTTTCCTTTTTCACTCTTAAGGAGATTGAAAAGCTTTTGCTTTCGAGTACTACGCGTGATTTTGTCTCAAAGCATTCTTCGCTAATTCAGGACTATTCGTAGTAGATTAGGTAGTAATTGATATCTGTGTTATAATACAACCAGTCGCAGATGATATGCGAATACGTCTGCTTATATTTTGATTTAGTTTTTTAAAGATAAAAGATACCTCATTTTTCCACTTAGTATCTTCTTACTACATTAAACATTTCACTTTGAGCAGAGATATTTGCATATTATTTCGATAAAAACAAGGAAAGGAGGAAGATTAAATGACAAATAAACTATTTATAGGCGGTCTTGAGTATTCAACGACCGACGCACAACTCGAAGAGCACTTTTCAAAGATTGGTAAAGTATTATCTGCAAAAGTAATAATTGACAGAGATACTGGCCAGGGAAAGGGTTTTGGATTTGTTGAGATGGATACAGAAGAAACTGCAAAAGAAGCAATGGACAAACTCAATAATTCAGAACTAAATGGTCGATCAATTGCTGTAAAAGAAGCAACACCAAGACCAGAAAGGTAAAATATGAACGTCTTATTTATAAGTCCCAACTCACCATTTGAAAGTATTGGTGGGGTAGAGCGTTACGTTCTAAATCTTATAAATTATTTTAAAGTCAAGAAAGATATAAAAACCTTTCTTATTCTTCCAACCAGTGGGAAAAGTCATAACGCCAAGGATGGGAATATGACTATTTATTATGATAACAATCTATCTATCCCTCGCAGGAAGAGGATTGCCTCGGATATTGCGCAAAAAGCGCAGGGATTCTCGGATTTAGTCGAGAATATTATAAAAACTCATAAGATAGATGTAATTTGTGCGGAAAATATACTTTTTGGCACGCCTGCAGTGTATAGCCTGAGACTCAACATGATAACTGCGCTTCACAAAATTCCGCTTATGCTCAGGCTTCATATGTATCCCGAGTCTCCTCTTCAAATAGAACTTACCAACCAGCTCATGTGGGATCACGTAAGTTGCGTAAGCAGAAGCGTCGCCGGAGATTGTTTTCAGAAGGGAACGGATATAAATAAACTTTCGACAGATTATTTGGGAGTAAATACTCTTGATTTTAATCAAACTTCGGATCCCAAATTTAGCCTCAAAAAAGAACTTGGACTTGCAGAAGACGTGAGGATCGTACTAACTGCCGGAAGAATAATTACCGGAAGCAAGAACATGCTTAAAGAAAAAGGAATAATTAATCTTATCGAAGCATTCTCTCGACTTTCTCCACGTTTTCCCAAAATGAGACTTCTAATAGGTGTTGCAAGAGCTTCGGAAAATCTGAAAGATGAGTTTGCAAATGCATACGAAATGCTTATTGGTTATATTAAAATTCATAACATTGAGGACAAAACTATTGTAAAAATGTTTGAGCTGGATCAAATGCCAAATATTTATAGAGGCTCAGACGTTCTTGTTCTTCCTGCAGAAAAGAATGAAACCCTTGGCCAAATTTTTATAGAAGCAATGGCTTGTGGACTCCCTGTTATAGGGGCCAAGACAGGAGGAATGCCAGAAATAATTAGCGATGGACACAATGGATTTCTCGTTGCGCCAAGCGATCCGTCTCTCTTGGCTCAAAAAATTGAGAAAATTCTAAATGATGAAGCTATAAGAGAAAAATTCATAAAAGCAGGCCATAAAACAATTGCGGAGAAATTTACTGCAGAGAAGCAATTTACAGGTTTTCATAAATTGCTGAAGGGCATAGTAAGTAAAAGAAGTTTAGTCAAAAAGCATGATTGATAGCAAATGGGGCAAGAGAATTATTTACCAAATTTATCCGAGAAGTTTTAAAGACAGCAATGGAGACGGAATAGGCGATTTGCCCGGAATAGAAGAAAAATTAGATTACTTAAAAGATTTGGGAGTAGATGCAATATGGCTGTCTCCTGTTTACCGCTCTCCGATGCATGACTTTGGCTACGATATATCTGATTACCATGACATAGATCCGATATTTGGAAGCCTTGCTGATTTTGATACTCTGGTAAAGAAAGCTCATAAGATGGACATGAAGGTGCTTATGGATTTCGTCCCCAATCACACTTCTTTTGAGCACCCATGGTTTAAAGAGTCCAGGTCCTCTAAGAAAAATTCCAAAAGAGATTGGTATTTATGGAAACTTCCAAAGAAAAACGGGGAAGCGCCAAATAATTGGCTGTCTCAATTTGGTGGGTCAGCTTGGGAATTGGATAAGAAAACAGGAGAATATTACCTCCATACTTTTGATGTAAGCCAGCCTGATCTTAATTGGAGAAATCCGAAGGTAGTTGAGGAGATGTTGAATGTAATGCGATTTTGGATGAGAAAAGGAGTTGATGGTTTTCGAGTGGACGTAGCATATTATCTTTTTAAAGATCCTTTTTTCCGCGATGAGCCGAATAATCCAGGACTCACTGAGCATCATACGGAATATGACAGTCTTTTGCATATATACACCTTGGCTCTTCCGGAAACACTCAATATGCTTAAGAAGCTCAACGACGTGATTAATGAATTTGAGGACAGATTTATGGTATGTGAAATTTACACATTTCTTTATGAAATCGTAAATCTTTATCAAATCGTAGATCATCAAAGCTTTGTTCCTTTTAATTTTTCGTTCATTTCTCTTCCATGGAACGCACAGCAGCAGAAGAAGTTTATCGATGAATTCGATGAGAAGGTAGGCGAAGACTATTTTCCCACATATGTTCTTGGTAACCATGATAAGCCAAGGATAGCTACGAAATTAGGAGAGAAGGCTGCAAGAACGGCTGCGCTTTTACAGCTCACGTTTCGGGGTATTCCGTTTATCTACTATGGAGAAGAGCTGGGAATGGAGAATGCGGATGTTCCTGTGGAAAAGGCAAAAGATCCCATGGCTGTAAATATGAAAGGTCTTAATTTTGGACGTGATCCGGAGCGTTCACCTATGCAGTGGAATACGTCTAAGTTTGGGGGTTTTTCAAGTGTAGAGCCCTGGCTTCCATTGGGGAAAGAATTTAAAGAGAAAAATGTAGCTTCAGAGGAAAAGGATAAAAAATCTTTCCTAAGCCTATACAAATCTCTTATTAATCTCAGGAAAAGTAGAAAAAGTTTATCTAGCGGAAAGCAAATTCCATTAGATTTAAAGAATTTAAATGTTTTGGGATTCATAAGGAGAGAAGGAGAAGAAAAAACTCTTATATTGGCTAATTTCTCTGAAGATCCGCAAGTAGTCAAATTACCCAAAGGCAATTGGACATCTCTTTTGTCTACGCATCTGGATGTTGAAAAAAGAGAAGAAAAACATCAAATAAGTCTCCGTTCCTGCGAAGGAATAATCCTGTCCGGTTAAGTAATATTTTTTGTCCTAAGCCTCTTGGTATATTTAAAGATATATTTCGTATAGTATTTTTCCAAAATCATCCTTAATTTTTTGTTTCTCAGCTTTTTAATTTTTTCTATTAAATCCTCAAAAGTAGTTACTTGAATAAGATTTTCCAATTTTTTTAAGTCACCAATTGAGTTTATTTCAATTCTGCCTGATTCTTGAAGAACACCAATTACAGACAGCATGCCTTGTCTCAAGGCTAGCGAGGAGGACCATTTACTTCCTTTAAATGGCTTTTTTAAGCCGATTAGAGGAACTGTAAATACTTCTTTTTTGCGGAAGAGCGAATTTAATACGATCTCGCTTCCTCCTGCGCCTTTGGTTCTAGTAAGCTTTGAAACATGAGGGAGTAAGTCTTTCCTGGGGTAAATTCGCTCACCGGCTAAAAATATTTCATGCCTTGCATATCTGCCAGTTTCGTCTAAGGCAGGTACAGCCAGGACAGCTTTGGTTTTACCATCAAGAATAGGCTCTAGCATGCTCCCAATATGTTCTGTAGTGAAATTAATAAGATCGCTATCGCAAAAGAATAAATAATCTCCTTTTGCTTTTCTAATCCCTTCAGCAACAGCTGTGCCCTTTCCTTTATTGCTTTTAAAATTTATCAAAATAATTTTGCTGCCAAATTTTTGTAAAATTTCCAAACTCTTGTCGGATGAGCCGTCGTTGATACATATGATTTCAGATATTAGTTTGGATTTCAGCAGAGTCGTTATAACTCTTGCGACTCTTTTTTCTTCATTGTAAACAGGAACAATTGCAGAAATTTGTATTTTTTTATTTTGCATAATTTAGAAAATTTTCCACTTCCTATGTATTATACATTTAAATTTTCGGTTTTTCAGTTTGGCTTGCTGTAGTCTTACGAGGAAGCAAATGTATTTTTCAGGAAATTGTGATAATATAGTTTTATGCAAACTTCTTCTTTCAGACAAAAAGTCTATTCAATAGCAAGCAGTATTCCAAAAGGCAAAGTCGCTACATACGGACAATTGGCAAGACTTGCGGGAAATCCACGGGCCTCAAGAGCTGTCGGAATGTTTATGCGTACCAATCCTGATCTCAAGATTGTTTCCTGTCACAGAGTTGTAGGATCAAATGGTAAGCTTACCGGATATTCTGCAGGAGAAGGACTCGTTACTAAAAAGAAAATTCTAATTCTTGAAGGTGTTAAATTTTCTGGCCACGACCGCGTCGATCTGTCTTCTTCTCTTTGGAATCCCTCAAAGTCCACCAACTAGCTTTTCGCATTTAAGTATTCTGGGGGATTAAGATTCGGCAAGATTTGGTAATATCTGGCAAGATTCGGCAAGATTTGGTAATATAATTCTATGCAAATACCTCCGAGATATAAAATCAATCCTGAAATATTGGATTTACTCTCTAAAATAGAAGCGAATAGAATATATTTATCATTTAGAGAATTATCAATTCAAATAAAAGAAAAAATTCAAAGAGTAAGTATTTTAAAAAGCTCATTATATTCTGCCAGAATCGAAGGTAATCCGCTAACTTTGGAGGAAGTCGACATGGCGCCATCCGAAGAACAAAAAAATATTGAGATCTTCAATATCCTGAAAGCAGTTGAATTCATAGATAAAAATATTGGGGAGGGTAAAAAAATTTCTGAAAAAGAACTTTTAAAATTACACTCAGTTGTTATGACAGATCTGTTCTCTCATCATGGAGTTTTTAGGCAGGAGATGGGTGCAATTTTCAACGCCGCAGGAATTGCAGTTTATCTAAGTCCGCCACCCAAGCAAATACTGCCTCTTCTTTCAAAATTAATTACCTATATTAATTCAAATGAAGAGAAGTTTCCGCTGGTTACTGCGCTTATTGCTCATTTGATTTTTGAAAAAATCCATCCGTTTGTAGACGGCAATGGTAGAGTAGGCAGGTTATTAATTTTCGCAATTTTAAAGTCTAAGAACTGGCATTTTGAGGTAAATATACCTTTTGAAGAGTATTTAGATGAGCACAAAAGTGACTATTATTACTATTTGGATATTGGCCTCAAGGATGTAGAGAGATACATTGTCTTTATGCTTACTGCATTTCTCATGCAGACAGAAAGAACAAAAAAACTTATCGAAGACGAAATTAATAAAAAGCAAACAATATTCTTGCCTCCCCGTCAGGAGGAAATCTTAAATATTATCAAAGATCACACGTTCATTTCTTTCGATCAAATCAGACGCCGTTTCCTCAAAGTACCTGAAAGGACTTTGCGTTACGATATGAAAAAACTTTTGGATTTAAAACTTGTCGAAAAATCGGGAGTTACGAAGGGAAATTACTACCGCGAAAAAAAGTAAACCATTCTAATTAGCTCTCGCTTTAGCCTCGCAAAAGTTGCAGATAATTCCTTGACATGCATTAAAAAATGTTATAACATTGTTGTAATATGGTGCAACAGCTTATTTCTGTAGGTAATTCAGTAGGAGTAATAATTCCTAAGAATGTATTGAAAGAAAAAAACATAAATATAGGAGATAAAGTGGAACTAGATATTAAACCCGTTAAGCCAGTCGCAAAAGGCGTTGACGCGCGTTTTATGAAGATGGCTGATGAGTTCATCGAGGACCACAAGGACGTACTCCATGATCTTGCAAACCGTTGAAATACTTAACTACTCCTCAAGTCTTAGCAATTCATGACCAAATGGTAAAAAGATTTGGAGGGTCGCATGGTGTTAGAGACCTAGGGTTAATAGAGTCGGCAGTTGAACGACCCAGAATGACTTTTGATGGAAAAGATTTATACCCGGATATTTTTCTAAAAGCCGCAACACTCATGCACTCGCTTTTAAAAAATCATGCATTTGTAGATGGAAATAAAAGAACGGCATACTCCTCGTGTGGTATTTTTTTGAAATTAAACGGGTATAAACTCGAGAATATGCATAAGAGGAGCTTAGAGTTTGCTATGAATGTTGAAAATAATTCCCTTGAGCTTGAGCAAATTTCGAAGTGGCTCAAGAAGCACTCCAAAAAGATTTAATTCCCCTTGATTGTCTCTTGTTGCTTATTGCCTGTTACTTTAAACTGTCGCGGAAAAGTTGTAGAATTTTATTCGTTATAACACCCTTAAATACTTGAGATTTTAAGGATAGTTTGGTACGATTTATATATGGGAAAGTTAAAGACGGCAAAACAAATGGAAAGACACTTGAAAGGAATTTCCAACCATTATCGTATTCAAATCTTACTTCTTATCGATAAGCAAAAGGACATAACTCTTGACAGGATTGTTGAGAGTCTTAAGGCAAACGAGAAAACTATCGGTGAGCATACCAGGCGTCTCTACCATGCAGGTCTCATAAACAAGGATTATTATGGGAATTTTGTAAAACACAGTTTGTCTCCTTACGGCAGAAAGTTTGTGATTTTTTTAAAGTCGTTTCAAAATTCAGAAAAGGAACTACGATAGTTATGGTAGGTGGTTATGATGTAACAAGTCCGACTGTAGTTTTATTTATTTCTCTTCTGGGAAAAGAGCCGGATCTGACAGATGCTACAAAAGAGGTACTTCTGGGAAAAATTGCAAAGGAAATGAATATAAATAGAAATGATTTATATCTAAATCAGATTAGCGAGCCGGGTTTTTGGAAATTGGTCCTTCCCAGCAAATATATTTTCAAAGACTAACATTGCTTATTTAATACACAATTTATGATGAATCAATTGCTTTTAGATGAACTCCCGAGTATAATTTCATGAGTTTATGTCGCAGTATTATAGAGGAAAGCGAACCAAGAATATCTATGATCCCAATTCTCCTGAGGCTTTCAGATTAAGCAGAAGTAAGATTGATCTTTTTATCAATTGTCCGAGGTGTTTTTATATTGATCGAAAGCTCGGCGTATCTCAGCCTCCCGGATATCCATTTTCTCTCAATTCCGCAGTGGACAGGCTTCTTAAAAAGGAGTTTGATATTCACCGAGCTCAGGGCACAAAGCATCCGCTGATGAAGCAATATGGGGTTGATGCTATACCGCTTGCTCATGAGAAGATTGATGAGTGGCGGGATGCGCTTCGCGGAGGAATAACCTTCAACGTAAAAGGCGAAAATGTAGTCATTACCGGAGGAATAGATGATGTGTGGGTGAGTCCTGATGGAGAATTCATGATCGTGGATTACAAGGCAACTGCCAAGGATGGAGAGGTTGACTTGGATGCGGATTGGCAGATCGGATACAAGAGACAAATGGAAATTTATCAATGGCTTTTCAGGAAGAACGGATTCAAGGTCTCAAAAACAGGATATTTTGTTTACTGTAATGGTGATATGGATAAAGAAGCTTTTGATGGAAAGCTCGAGTTTAATATAAAAGTCATTCCATATGAAGGGAATGATGATTGGGTTGATAAGACAGTCACTGATGCAATTAGTTGTTTGAAGTCAGATAGTATTCCTGCATCAGGTGAAGATTGCGACTTCTGTAAATATAGAGCCGCTGTAAAAGCTGTAGAACGCTAAAGAAGGCAAAGATTTTGTGAAATGCCGTTTATAGGTAAGTCACAGTTCCTTTGCCTTCTTGTATTGAAATCTGAGTTAGGATTAGTACGATCTTCCTCCTCCTCTTCGATCTCCGCCGCGGTCACCTCCTCGGTCACCACCACGTCGGTCGCCTCCTCTAAAGGAGCTACCACCTCCGCCATAATTATCAGATCTTGGTTCTTTAGGTCGTGCTTCACTTACTGTGATTGCTCGTCCGTCCAATGATTGGCCATTGAGTTTTTCAACAGCATCCTTGGCTTCCTGATCACTTCCCATTTCCACAAATCCAAATCCTTTTGAGCGTCCGGAATATTTATCTGTGATTATTGACACAGAAGCAACAGTTCCAGCTGTAGCGAAAAAGTTTTTTAGAGAATCCTCAGTTGTATCCCAAGAAATTCCCCCAACAAACAGTTTTGTAGACATTAAGTTATCACCTCCATTCTTTGATAACTTGTACGAACTCTAACTTTCCTAAAACAAATCTGTTTCTTGGGCTGTTAAGAAGAAACGGTACAAGATTACAATACTCCGCCATTATACAATATTTTCCCAAAAATCAATAGTGGTAAGTATTATAAGTCCAATCTTATCAATTTATCGTCGCCGGGCTTGAGGATCCCGCGGCCGTCAGTATTATTAGTCAATATATATAGTGCGCCATCAGGACCTGTAATCGCTTCCCTAATTCTTCCGTATTTTTCATCAAAGAGTTTGTTCAGGGATTTGTTGCCTATATCAAATTTAAACAAAGCAGATCCTCTAAGTCCTGCGAAATAGAGCGAATCCTTGTAGAACGCGAGTCCTGAAGGAGCCCAGGTATCGTCCCCGCTATTTATAATTCCGGTGATCATGCCACTTCTTGTCTGATCTCCCGTAATTTCCGGCCATCCGTAATTTCCGCCTTTTTCAATTTTGTTCAGTTCATCTCTTGTGGAATTTCCATGCTCTGTCGCCCAAAGATTATTATCATTGTCCCACGCAAGTCCTTGTACATTTCGATGTCCGTATGAATAAATTTGATTGCCAAAAGGATTGTCGGGAGCAGGTTTTCCTTCATCCGTAACTCGGAGTATTTTCCCTGCCAGCGAGTTCTTGTTCTGCGAAAGCGATGGCTCCTGTGCGTCTCCTGTGCCGATATAAAGAAGCTCGTCTGGGCCAAACTTTATTCTTCCTCCATTGTGGTTGCTATTTCCGGGAATTTTATCGACGATAGTCCTCTCGTTTATTAAGTTATCATTTACATATTCAAATCTAGAGACTCTATTCAGCGTGTCATTTCCGTTCCCTCCATATGTATAGTAGAAGTAAATAAATTTATTATTCTCGAAATCCGGATGAGTAGCTATTCCGAGTAATCCCCCCTCTCCTTGTGCTTTTACGTTATTTATCTGAGTAATTTCCCTTGGCTTGCTTCTAAGATCACCGGATATTATTAAAACCTTCCCTTTCCTTTGGGTGAGAATCAGATCTCGGTTAGGCAGGAAGGCAATTGCCCATGGGATATCCAAATTGCCTGCGATTATATATTCAGCTCCGAAGTTTGTTCTTTCTATACTTCCTGATTGATTTTGAAGTTGAGGGGCGCTTTTTGGAATTGAGTCAGAAGTGTTTTTGTCCAAAAGCAAGAATGATGTACCCGCAACAAAAAACAGGAATAACAGAAGTATAATACGTCTTGCCATGCGGAGTTATTCTATCATCTATGTTGTTTAATTTCTACAAAGGCGAAGAAGAAAGGGGTTATTTCTTTTCGTCTCCATTTCCATTCTGGGGAGCAGGAAATTTTTCAATTGAACTTATTTTTTCCTGAATGAATTGCATTGCGCTTTTTATATCATCTAAGTCCTGCTGTATGTCTTCAACTTCCTCTTCTAATTCTTCCTGCTCTCTCTCCTCTTCCTCCTGCTCTTTTTCTTCCTCAAGTTCTCTAAATTCATCTACCAATGCTTGTCTATTCTGGTTAATAAGAACAAATGTTGCTAGGAAAATAGCTTCGAGGGAAACGACCATCGTGAGAAGTCCGTATGGGAATGGGTCAAAAGGCTGGATGAAGGCCTTGAATACGCCATGGTTTATAAGTACCCAGAGCGTGAACCACAATGCGTGAAAGTAAACAAACGGCATACTTCCGGAAAAATCACTTAAAAATTCCGCAACTCTTCCTTCAAAGGAGTGAAGTCTCTTTAAAATCAGTTCAGGAGTAAGTTCGTTTGCAATCTGCTGAGGCAATTTGCTTATGCTTTTCTTGGTCATACTTAATTTTAATCTCGATCATTGGAGAGTGTCAACCCCGATTCGATCGGGGTCAACCCCGATTTAGCCTGGGATAAATAGAGCTATTTTGAGGTATTGACAATTAGCAACCATTTTGATAGAGTGCTAATATATGGAAAAACTCGTGCCTATAATCCCCATACGAGACGGAATAATATTCCCCAAAATCGACTCAGTTCTTACTTTTGGACGACCAAAAAGTCTTGCAGCGCTTGAAAGCTCTTTTCAAAACGAAAGAGTTGTTTGCTTTGTGCTTCAGAAAAATTCAAGACTCAACGAGCCCGAGGCTGAAGATTTATTTGAAGTCGGTACGTTATCCAGAATTGAAAGAATGATCCGCTCAGACGGAGAAATAAATGCGCAAGTAAAGGGAATCTCAAGGGTAAAGATCTTGTCATACGAACAGCATGATCAGTTTCTCTTGGCCAGAGTTGAGGAGCTTGAAGATATTCTTGATGATGACCCTGAGATAAAAGCACTCTGCAATCACATTACGAACCAATTCCGAAAAGCCATCAATTTTGGAAAATCAGTTGATTTCCTAGCTTTCATGAATATTATGTCTGATAATTCCCCTTCAGAGCTTGCTGATCTTGTTTCATCAGTCCTTGATGTTAAGCCGCCTGAAAGACAGGAGCTTTTGGAAATGATCGAAGTAAGGCAAAGGCTTGAGAAAGTTGCAGATCTTCTTGCCAAAGAAATAAAAGTTCTTGAGCTTGAGAGGAAACTGTCATCAAAAACACAGGAAAGATTCGAAAAAGGTGCAAGGGAGGCAATGCTCAGGGAAAGATTGAAAACAATCGAGAAAGAGCTCGGCAATAGTGATGAAGACAGTGAGATAAGGGAACTGATGGATAAGATAAAAGAAGCAGTAATGCCAGAAGAGGTTGAGGAAAAAGCAAAAAAAGAGCTCAAGAAGCTGGGGCAAATGAATCAGTTCAATCCTGAGGCCGGATATATCAGAAATTATCTCGATTGGCTGGTAAGTGTTCCGTGGAATAAGGAAAGCAAAAGTAATTTGGATATAAAACTCGCAGAAAAGATATTGGATGAGGATCATTACGGGCTTAAGAAAGTAAAGGAGAGAATTGTCGAATACCTTGCTGTACACAAATTGTCAGGTAAGATGAAGGGGCCGATTCTTTGTTTCGTAGGGCCGCCGGGAGTTGGTAAGACCTCAATTGGTAAGTCTATCGCAAGAGCGCTTAATCGTAAGTTTGTCAGAGTTTCCCTCGGCGGAATTCGGGATGAAGCAGAGATAAGAGGTCACAGGAGAACTTATGTGGGAGCATTGCCCGGAAGAATAATTCAAGGAATTAAGGACGCTGGTACAAAAAATCCTGTATTTATGCTTGATGAAATTGATAAGGTCGGAGCAGATTTCAGGGGCGATCCATCCTCAGCACTTCTTGAAGCGCTTGATCCGGAACAAAACAACTCATTCTCAGATCACTATCTTGAGGTTCCTTTTGATCTCTCAGATGTGATGTTCGTGACTACTGCAAATATGCTCGATACAATTCCGCCCGCACTTCGAGATAGGCTTGAGATAATAAGCTTTGCTGGATATACGCATGATGAGAAGTTCAAGATTTCCAAAGATTTCCTTCTCAAGAAGCAAATGGAGAGTCACGGGCTAACGGACAAGACAGCCGAGATAAAAGACGATGCTGTTAAGTTTATTATCCAGCATTACACAAGAGAAGCAGGAGTACGAAGCCTTGAAAGGCAGATCGCATCAGTCTTGCGTAAAATTGCCAAAATTATCGCGGAAGGCCCGCTTCGCAGCGAGGCGAGCAAGAAAACTAAGATCACAGTGGCGGCAAAAGACATACCAAAATATCTTGGGCCCATAAAGCTTCGCGGTACGCTTGTCGAGAAGAAAGATGAGATCGGAATGTCCACGGGTCTTGCTTGGACTGAGGCCGGAGGAGACATACTATTTATAGAGGTGGCTCTCATGCCCGGTAAAGGAAATCTTATTCTGACAGGTCAGCTTGGAGATGTCATGAAAGAGTCCTGTCAGGCTGCGATGAGCTACATAAGAGCAAGAGCCAAGCTTTTAGGATTACCAGAAAAATTCTATTCAAAGATTGATGTGCATGTACATGTCCCGGAAGGTGCAGTGCCCAAAGACGGTCCATCAGCAGGAGGAGCAATAACAACTGCGATTGTATCGGCACTTACACGAATCCCGGTAAGCAGAAGAGTCGGAATGACGGGAGAAGTTACTCTTCGGGGAAGAATTCTTGAAATAGGCGGAGTAAAGGAGAAGGTAATTGCGGCTCACAGAGCAGGTTTGAAAACAATAATTTTGCCAAAGGATAATAAAAAAGATCTAGAAGATATTCCAAAGGAAGTAATTAAAGATCTAAAGTTTGTTTTTGTAAATCACATGGACGAGGTGCTTAGTATTGCACTTCTGAAGCCTCTTGCGAAAATTAAACAGCATGAAGGCGAAGTTCCTCAAAGACCCATGCTCCACGCCACCCCACCTACGCAGGCCGATTAGAAACTGAACTGCTTTGATCTATTTTTTCAGATTGACATAAGATGAAAGCATCATTAATATAAAAGAATGGCAAAAAGTAAAACATCTTCAGAGCCTGTTACTAGAGCAATTTTAAAAGTGGAATTAGACATTGTGATGCAAGAAATTGATGAAAAGAGTAAGGGATATAGGGATCAGGTTTTGACAGGCCTTGATGGAGTTATGAAAGAGCTAGAAACAATAAGAGAAGAAAATGCAGCAGGAACACTTTTAATCGAAAGGATTAGCGGTAGGCTTGATGATCATGAAGAAAGAATTTCAAATCTTGAATCTCCTGCTCAGCAATAATGCTCCATACAAACCCACCTACGCAAGCGGACTGATTGCATAGAATTTTTTCATACAATATAATATCTAGATGGAGTTTGTTCTTCAAATTGCAAAATACTTCTTACATCTAGATGAATACCTTGGAATTATAATTGCCGCTGTTGGGCCACTTACTTACGTAATTTTGTTTGCAATAGTTTTTGCGGAGACTGGGCTCGTAGTCGCTCCATTTCTCCCTGGTGATTCCCTTCTTTTTGTAGCGGGCAGTCTTTCCGGTGCGGGGCATTTGAATATATTCGCAATTTACATAACACTTCTTGCGGCAGCTATTCTGGGAGATACAGTGAATTATTGGATAGGAAATAAGATAGGTCCTAGAGTTTTTGCGAAGGAAAACTCAAGAATATTTAAAAAAGAGTATCTCGAGAGGACTAGAGAGTTTTATGAGAAGCATGGAGGAAAGGCAATAATCCTTGCGCGATTCATCCCAATTATTCGTACATTTGCGCCATTTGTAGCAGGAGTAGGTCAGATGCATTACAGAACTTTTCTTGCATATAACGTTACGGGAGCATTTATTTGGGTTACGGGTTTTGTATTTTCCGGATACTTCTTCGGTGGACTAAAGTTTATCAAAGACAATTTTCACTATACGGTGGTTTTGATAGTAGTTCTTTCTGTTATGCCTATGATATATGAATATATAAATCATAAGAGAAAAAAGGGGTTGACCAAAAAACAGCTTGAGCACGCTACCTACAAAGATATAGAAAAAACCTTCGAGAAAGAACACCTCACCAGCTAGTTTTATCGTGGTATAATCACGTCTGTGGGAATAGAGGGAGTCGACATCGCCAATAAATTGTTTCCCAAAGAAACAGGCGAAATTCCTTACGAAATAGGGACAGCAGTCGTTGTGGTTTCAGGTTTCGAAAAACAGCTATTGTTAAATCCTAGCCTAGTTTCCGAACAATTCACTTCTGAAGAAAGATTACATTGTGAAGATAAGCCAGAAAAACTCGCAGGCAGACACGCCGGCAAGATCGCGATTAGTCAGGTCTTAAGATATTTAAATCCCCACGACGTTAGCATTGAGCCGCTTTCCTCCGGACAGCCAGCAGTAAGACTTTCAGGGTGGGCAGAGCATTCAGCAGGACCCAAAAGAATACACATAAGCATAGCTCATGATGCCGATTTAGCAGCAGCAATGGTGTTATCAAGTCCTCAGAATTTACCATCTCCCGGAATAGGCTTGGATATAGCATCGGTAGATAGGATCACAGAAGCAATTGGAAAACACGGTGATCGGTTTTTGAAAAGACAATATACGCAGAGTGAGATAGATGAGTCAAGCGGCGATATGGAGATACTGACTGAGAAGTGGGCAGGTAAAGAGGCTTTGGCTAAGGCTTTGGGAACAGGTTTCTGGCGAGATGGTGTGGCTTTTACCGATGTAGAAATAATCGGATCAGAAGCAAATCTAACCGGCGGAGCCCTAGCCAGAGCTCGTGAATTGGGATACAGCAGTTGGAGGATTCACATCCAGAGGAGCGTATCAGATACTATAGTCTCCTACGCAATAATTTATTGATATGAAAGAAGTTTTCGGAAAGTATGAAGAAGGAATGAAGCTTGCGGATCTGCATGTGCATACTAATTTATCGCCTGATAGCAGGGGAGGCGGTCTGGACCCAGAAGAACTAGTTGATTTAATATCAGAAACAGACTTAAATGTTGTTGCCGTGACAGATCATCATATTGTCTTCGGTGCAGAAATTGCAAAGGAGTACGCAGCGAAGAACAAAAAGCCTATCGAGATAGTTACCGGAATTGAAATAAGCACTGATAAAGGACACATTGTAGGACTCTATGTCAGAGAGCCAATAGGTAGTGTTAGGCTTGAGCAGGCAATTTATGATATTCACCGTCAGGGAGGTTTAGTTATTGTGCCTCATCCGTTTCTCCGGACAGCCGGCAATAGACCGCTGAGTCTGTCAGAAGAGGCTTTAAATAGTGTTACTTGTGATGATTCGTGGGAGTTATATTTTGATGGTTTTGAAGTATATTCACAAGGCGCTCAGGATATATTTGATGCAAGGGGTGGTAGTGGTGATGATACCAATAGGCTCTCATTGGAATATTATTTACAGCATAAAGAAAAACTCGGAGCTGCTATTTCAAGCAGTGATTCTCATGGAATTACCGTTGGAAGAGCAAAGACTGCCTATCACGGGAATTTAGGAAAGGCTATAGAGGAAAGTAAAACCGTAGCTCTCGAACTTAGTCTGGCCGAGCAGGGTGCAATATATGATACAGCCACAACTAGGTTTGGAACTGGTAGAGGTACGCAGAGTAAGATGAAAGGAAGACTTAGAGCGTTTTTCGAAAATCAACCAAACGCATAATTTTGAAATGCTTTCTTAATTAGCTTGGTTTAACGATTTAAGACTGTGAGCCATCGAGTGACAGCACGGAATTATGTTATTCCTGAACTTGCAAAACTTAATCGCTTATTTGGTGAAGACGTCTCAAGGCTAGCGTTTCAATCTCAAGCCTTCCCCCAATAGGAATTAGAATCGGTGGTATAATTGCCTGAATGAAGAGAGATGACCTTTATATTAGAAGATGTATTGAACTTTCCAAAAAATCTCTGAAAGACGGAGAACTTCCATTTGGAAGCTTAATAGTAAAAGCTGGCAGGATTATTGCTGAATCAGAAAACAGAACCAAAAAGGATGGGGATATTACTTCTCATGCTGAAATGGTGGTTATAAAAAAAGCTCAAAAGGTTTTAAGCACACAAAATCTATCAGATTGTACTATTTATGCAAGCACAGAGCCCTGTCCTATGTGTTCTTTCATGATTAGAGAGCTAAAGTTTAAGAAGGTAGTTTTTGCGGTACATTCTCCTATTATGGGAGGTTCTAGTCATTTTAAGATTTTGCAAGACAAAAGATTAGAGAAAATAAGGAATTTTTATACAAAACCTCCTTTAATTGTTGGGCGTGTGCTTGAAAAGGAAGCAAGCAAAGTTTGGGACGAATGGAGACAGAAGGAGCATGAAAAGAAAATAAGCCTGTGATCCCACCGGAATGGTTCGACAGGCTCACTATCTAACCGAGATTATCCTTAGACAAACTCCGGGTTTTACTAAGTCGTTTTAATAGTTTCAAATTACCCTCAACTAAAGCCTTCTTCTTTGCATGAGCCCAGCGTTTCAGCTGTTGTTCGCGTTTTTCTGCTTCTCTTCGAGTTGCATATTGTTCCGAATAAACTAATTCCAGGTAAGAAAACTCTTTTGTAGCAATATTCTGTTTTGATTTATGTGAGAAAATCCTTTGAGTTAAATTGTGAGTTAAGCCAATATAATAAGTTTTCTTATCGCAAAGAAGAAAATATGTAAACCAAACCATAAAATTATTATGGTGTAAAACCCTGAGCTTGTCGAAGGGTGACCCCACCGGAATTCGAATCCGGGTCCCCAGGATGAGAACCTGGTGTCCTAACCACTAGACTATGGGGCCGCTTAGCCCCTTAATTTTACATCAAACAATAGCTTTAAACAACCTTTTTTAGTATAATTTTTGTGTGAGCAAAATCTATCTTTCCGTAATTATTCCCTCTTATAATGAAATGGCCAATCTTCAGAAGGGAGTTCTGGATAAAGTTGAGCATTATCTTACGAAAAGAGATTACACATGGGAGGTTATCGTTGTCGACGATGGCTCAACTGACGGAAGCACGGAGTTTGTAGAAAATTTTGTAAAAGAAAACGAGCTATTTAGGTTAATAAAAAATAATCATTCCGGTAAGGCTGGAGCAGTTACAAAAGGAGTTTTGGATGCAAAAGGCGACATAGTTCTTTTTACAGACATGG
Organism: Patescibacteria group bacterium; assembly: GCA_038058335.1. Taxonomy (GTDB): domain Bacteria; phylum Patescibacteriota; class Microgenomatia; order Levybacterales; family UBA12049; genus JBBTVO01. The sequence continues at coordinate 5,433 of JBBUBI010000032.1, read as the reverse complement.
ATCAGGCGACCCCAATAGAAGAAATTGAAAAATTATTGCCTCACTTTGAAAAAGCCTTGCCTGCCGGCAGACAGGGATATGATATCGTGATTGGCTCGAGAAATAGAAGAAAAGGAGCGCCTTTTACAAGAGTTGTTATGGCAAAAGGAATGGTAGTTTTGCGTTCGGCTATTGTGGGCATTACAGGAATTTCGGATACTCAGTGTGGATTCAAAGCGTTCAAAAATGCTGCCGCAAAGCAACTATTCAAGAAAATTAATGAAATTAATAAAGGATTCAGGAATGTTTCGGGTTCCAAAGTCGCAGCGGGTTTTGATGTTGAGCTCTTGCATATTGCTCAAAAAATGGATCTCAAGATAAAAGAAGTTCCAGTTGATTGGCTGTATGTAGAGACAAGAAGAGTGAGCCCTTTTCGAGATTCGCTAGATGGATTGATTGATCTCTTCAAAATTAGAATTAATTCATCGAAAGGTATCTACGATTAGATGTTTAATTTCAAGACATTAAGCATAGGATACTTATTTGTCATAATCTCGCTATTTTTTTATTCTTTTACTCAGGTAGATCTTAGTCTTACTTTATCTGAAGCTTCATGGTGGCAGACAGTGCAAAAATTTTTTCAGCAAATCGGTTATTTCAATAGACCACTCTCTGCAGTTTTGTATTCGGTTATTGTGATATCTATGTTCACTTTTTATATTTTATTTCTAAAACTTGCGAGAGTTAATTTAATTAACAAAAAGCAATTATGGATCTTGATTTTGATAACAACCGCAATTCTAACTTTTTCCTATAATGCTTTTTCTTATGATCTATTCAACTATATTTTTGATGCAAAGATCGTAACTTTTTATCAACAAAATCCTTATATCCATAAGGCCCTGGACTATCTCGGAGATCCAATGCTGTCTTTTATGCATTGGACTCACAGATACTATCCATATGGACCCATTTGGCTTGCTTTGACCATCCCCCTTTCATACATAGGATTTAATGTTTTTCTTCCAACTTTCTTTATGTTTAAAATCTTGACTTCAGTGTGCTTTCTTGGAACTGCATACTTTATTGGGAAGATACTTAAAATTGTTTCTCCGAAAAAAGAAGTACTTGGAATAGCTTTTTTTGCTTTAAATCCACTTGTTCTGATTGAAAGCTTGGTGTCTTCACATAATGATATTTCAATGATGTTCCTTGCAATATTTGCAGTATATCTTGCTCTCATGAATAAATATATTTTCTCGCTTATTTCTATCTTACTGTCAGTTGGTATAAAGTTTGCTACGGGCATTCTGATTCCTGTATTTTTATTGTTTTTTATTCAAAAGAAAAATATTTCGAAAGAGGGATTTTTAAATATACTTTTTTTCGCGATGTTTATTCCCCTAATCTTAGTTGTGATACGTACTAATTTTCAGCCTTGGTATCTTATGCTTATCCTGCCGTTTGCAAGTCTAATCCCAAGCAAAAGTTATGCGATGGGAGCAGGTTTAATCTTATCCTTCTTTGCGCTGGCACAATACTTACCATATATTTATATAGGAGACTGGAATGAACCAATTCCCCAGATTTTGCTTTGGTTAACAATTGGTGGGTTCTTGATTTATCTTTTTTACTGTAGTATCGCAAGATTACTTAACTGGGATAGGAAATGATAAAATATACTATATGAATTTAATTCAAAAAGCTCTTCTTAAATACAAGCTTGAGATATTGATAGTCTTTGGATTGGGAATTTTATATTTTCTGCTTAGACTTTACAACATTATGTCTTTGCCTATCTTTACGGATGAGGCGATCTACGTCAGATGGTCCCAAATAGCAAGACAAGATGCGGCTTGGAGATTCATCTCGCTTACAGATGGTAAGCAACCAATGTTCGTATGGATCGCGATGAATATAATGCGAATTGTCGATGATCCTCTCTTAGCTTCCAGACTTGTTTCGGTCTTTGCCGGTTTTTTTACAATGATAGGTCTCTTCTTTTTAGCAAACGAGCTGTTTAAGAACATACGAATCGGGCTTATCTCTGCCTTTCTGTATGTAATTTACCCATTTGCATTAGTTTATGATCGCATGGCTCTATATGATAGCTTGGTTGGAATGTTTATCATCTGGGGGCTTTATTTTGAGGTTCTTCTTATTAGAAGATTACGTCTAGATATAGCACTTATTTTGGGAATGATAATAGGCGGTGGGATTCTAACCAAAACTTCCGGTTTTTTCAGCATTTATCTTTTGCCATCTACGCTTCTCCTCTTTGGCTTTGAAAGGAAGAATGTAATTTCGAAATTATTAAAATGGATAATTTTATCATTGATTACAGTATCTGTGGCTTACGGATTCTATTTCATCTTAAGACTTTCGCCATTCTTTTATATAATAGGTGAGAAAAATGCACTCTTCGTATATCCTATAAGTGAATGGATGATGCATCCATTCACTTATTTGCAGAGCAATCTTTCAGGTCTCTGGAATTGGTTTATTACGTACTTTACATGGCCTGTTTTTCTTCTTACAATTCTATCTTTTTTTATCAATTTCAAATTCTTAAGAGAGAAACTGCTTCTTGTGATCTGGTTTCTGATTCCATTCGTAGCTCTTATATTTTTTGGAAAAACTATTTATCCCAGGTTTATCTTTTTTATGACTCTTCCTTTACTTCCTTTGGTAGGTTTTTCAATTTTCAGTATGTTTGAAAGATTAAAAAACAAATACCTGAGTTTATTAATAATAGGAGTTTTTCTTATATTTTTTTTCAAAGCTGATTATTTTGTGCTTACCGATTTTAAAAATGCTCCAATTGCTGGGCCTGATCTGGGGCAATACATAAACGATTGGCCAGCGGGTGGAGGAATAAAAGAAATCGTTTCTTATCTAGATCATGAATCAAAAAAGCAGAAAATTTTCGTTGTATCTCCCGGCACATTTGGATCTTTGCCAACTTATTCTGTCGAGATATATCTCGGAACAAATAAGAATATAGATAAACAGGGAATTTTTCCCGTTCCCTCCGAAATTCCGAAAGAATTCATAGAAAAATCAAAAAAAATGCCGGTGTATGTTTTCGTCTCTAGTCAAAAAGAATTTGAAGATTTGATCAAGCTGTGGCCGGTTGAAGAGGTTTTAAGAGTTAGCAAGGGGAGAGAAAGTTCATACAGTATTTTGTATATAGTTAAGTCTTCTTAACATGCACCATAAAAAGGTTTTGGATTTTCTTCGGGAGAATGGGGTATTATTTCTAATAATATTTATCGTTCTAGCTTTTTTTTGGCCAGTATTTAAAGGTTTCATTCCTTTTCCAGGTGATTTGCTGGCTGGAGAGTATGTTCCGTATAGCAGTAATACTTATCTTGGAATAGCTCCAGGTGGCGTACCAAATAAAGGACAAGGCTTTGATGTTCTAAGGATGCTTTTTCCTTGGAAAGAGTTTGCTGTAGATTCATTGAGAAACTGGCAAATTCCTTTATGGAATCCATACAATTTTTCCGGAACCCCATTTTTAGCAAATTTTCAAAACGGATTTTTCTATCCATTCAATCTGTTATTTCTAATATTTCCAAAACTTGATGCATGGACTCTTTATATCATTGCTCAGCCCATGCTGTCGTCTTTTTTTACTTACCTTTTTCTCAAGGAACATAGACTTTCAAAAATTAGTTCTATTTTTGGCGGATTGGTGTTTTCATTTTCATCTTACATGGTTGTTTGGATGGAATATGGAAACGTTGGGCATAGTATTATTTGGTTACCTTTAGCATTATTTTCAATTGAAAAAATCATCAAGAGGAAAACAATTACAGTCTCATTACTGCTTGTATTTTCTCTTACTTTGTCTATTTTTGCGGGGTATATTCAAACCACTATTTATTTATTTATTTTTTCATTAATTTATTCTGGGTTTAGATTGTATCAGGAGAAAGAGTTTACTATCAAGGAGGTTATAAGTCTAGCTCCGTTATTTATTGTTCCCATACTTCTTTCTTCAGTTCAGCTTATTCCTACTGTTGAGCTTTTTTTTCAATCAGCTAGGGAAGTTTTTGCTCCAGATGCAATTAATAAACTTTTAATTCCTCCAATTCATCTGGTCACTATTTTTGCTCCTGATTTTTTTGGTAATCCTGCAACGCGAAATTATTTTCTTAATGGAACATATATAGAAAGAGTTTCTTATTTTGGAATTATTCCTATCTTATTTTTACTGTTAGCTTTTGGAAAGAATATTCCCAAAATTTTTTGGTTTTTTTTAATATCAGCTGTCGTAATACTTTTACTTTCATCCAGTAACCCGCTTTCGGTTTTTATTTATTCTTTTAGAATTCCAATAATCGGTACAGGGGTTCCCACTCGAATAATGTATTTATTTGTATTTTCCGGAGCTATATGTAGCGCAATTGGATTTGATACCTGGTTAAAATCCGTGAAGGTTAGATTCATTCCGCAAGTTATTTCGCTATTGGTAGTTTACATAATTTTATGGGGTTATGTATTACTTATGCCTCAAATAGTAAGGGATCAAGAATCTCTGAAAGGCTTATTAGTTTCAAAAAATAATCTTATCCTTCCGTCCTTTGTTTTTATAGGCGGGGCTGTTCTTCTGACGTTATCACAATTCGTTAAGAAGAAACTTTTTTTTATTTTTGCTTTTATGACATTGTTGATTTTTGAGCAATTTTATTTTTTTAATAAGATCACACCATTCTCTCCAAGAGAATTCTTTTATCCCGAAGCTCCAGTACTTTCAAAATTAAAAGAAATTCAAAAAGTGGACAGGTCGTGGGGATTTGAAGACGGATATATGGAAGCAAATATTCAAACACATGAGAGAATATTTTCTCCGGATGGATACGACCCTTTATTTATCAAGAGATATTCAGAATTGGTTAATTCAGGTAATAAAGGAAAAATAGAATCTGTTCCGAAAGGGTATGTAAGTATTGTATCGTCCTTCGGAGAATCATTAAAAGGTAATTATTACAGGGATAATTTACTTGATATGTTGGGTGTTAAATTTATTCTGAATAAGAATGAATTTTTGGGAGAAGGAGATTATCCCGATTACGAATTCTTTCCTCAAGGTGAATATAGTTTAGTTTATCAAAAGGCGCCTTTTCAAATATATGAAAACAAAAATGCTCTTCCTAGATATTTTTTAACAGACAGTTTTCTTATTGAAAAAAACAGAGATAAAATAATTACAAAACTCTACGACCCCAATAGGGATCCAAAAACAGTTATTCTCGAAGAAGATCTGAAGATTCCTATTCAAAAAGGCAAGGGAGAGGTAAGGCTTATAAATTATACGCCCAATAAGGTAACATTTTCAGCAGAAACAAAATCAAATAACATATTTTTTATATCTGACAATTTTTTTCCAGGGTGGAAAGTTTTGATAGATGATAATATAAGTAAAATATATAGAGCTAATTATTCATT
>JBBUBI010000031.1:3277-20138 GCA_038058335.1 Patescibacteria group bacterium | reverse complement strand
AGACAGTTGTTGACCCTTCGGCAGGCTCAGGGCAAGCAGCGACGGGATTGTTTTTTAATAAATTATCTGCAGCTAGTTTAGCAGGTGCTATAAAAAAGTTTGAGAAGTCCAAGTTTGATTCAAATGAATTGATAAAACATGCGCAAAAATTCTCAAAAGACAGATTCAAAAAAGAAATAAAAGAGTTCGTTAGCAAAGTTTATGCCCAGCATACTTAAAAATCATCAATTCTTGAGGCTTTGGGGGAATCAAATTCTTCTTCAGGTGGCATTTAACATGTCAAATTTCACAGCGCTTCTTATAATCGCTGACAGAACCCATTCTCCTTTTGTCCAGGCTCAATTTTATACTGCGCTTACAATTCCTGCTATTATTTTTGGTTTTATTGCAGGACCGGTCGTTGATATGGTTGAGAGAAAAATCCTCATGCTTATAACGGATGCTTTACTTGCTGTTTTATTCCTGCTTTATCTATTTGCCGGAAGCAATGTTTTATTCTTTCTCGTCATCGCATTTCTTACCTCAGGAGTTGCCAGATTTTTCATTCCAGCTGAGGCAGCCACGATACCGCTTCTGGTAGATAAGAAGATATTAAATCATGCCAACAGCTTTTTTCTTTTCACGCTTATGGGGTCGATCTTGCTTGGTTATTCAATTGCCGGACCACTTATACAATTATTCGGTGGCCTGGGAACGGTGGGGGAAAAGGTACCTTTTATAGTGGCAAGTATATTTCTTGTCATAGGTTTTATACTTAGGCTTAGCCTTGAGAAAGTCGAGTTCAGGAAGCCCGATCTGCCTGCAGGAACAGTAATTGTCAAAACAATGCATCTTTTTATGCAAACAGTTGATGAGGTCGTATCTAACAAAAGAGTCTCATTGTCTCTGGCACTTTTGGTTTTCGTAGAGCTGATGATGGGACTTCTGAGCGTAGTTCTGCTTGAATATGTAAGGATATACTTAGGGCTACCCATTACTTCAATAACATACGTTCTCATTGGGCCATTGATTGTTGGTTTGTTTTTGGGCGTAGGATTTCTAGGTAAAGTAGAGGAATCAATGGGAAGAAGGAAATCAATTTTTATTGCATTAATAATCTTGGGTTTTTTATTGTCTGTGATTGGAATCTCGCCGATAATTGTAAGTCTTTTTGATCAGTCGTTTCTAATAATAAGAGCAGTAGCGGTAATCTCAGCTTTTTTTATGGGAATTCTTGTCGTACTTATCGCGGTGCAAGCGCGTACAATTCTTCAGCTTAATGCGAATGAGACAATGCATGGCAGAATCTTCTCATTCTTGGATGTGATGATAGCATTTGTAACTCCGATCCCTGTACTCCTTACAGGATTTCTGGCTGATAGCGTTAGCGTTCTCACGACTCTTATTTTTGCAGGAGGAATGGTAATCGCATTGACTTACTTTAGCCACAAGTTTATATTGAGTAGATAATTTTATGCCGGAGTTGCCGGGTAATGTATAATAGGTTTATGGTTAAACGAAAATCAACTTGCGGACTTTGCAAGCCTACAAAAAAATGGAAGAGAAGCGATACGAAACAAAAACAAATAATGAAACAAAATATTGAAGAAGAAATCTTCGTTCTGAAGTAAGTGAATCCTACAAAAACAGATCTATCTGCTATAATTCTTCCGTATGTCGGAACTTCCTGGGGGGGGAGACTATTAGGATAGGACTTCAGAAATATTTTGCCGGCCGCGGAACATATTACTGTCCTCAATGTCAACACTGAGAGTTTGAATATTTGAAGTGAAAGCTGTGATCAAGAGCTATAACTACAAGTATACTGGTATACCTGTAATAACCTCTGTTAAAATTTTGCATTCTTTCTTCGCTTCGTGCTAAAATCCACGCATGACTGAAGGAACTAGTCCAACGGAAGAAATTTTAAGGCAAACTAATAGAGATTTATTCAAACGCTTTTGCGTTCTAGCGAATAAACATAAATATTACAGCGATCCCGCAAACAGGCCTCACTATTGGATTGATGTTTCTTTGCACATAGAAAGAGACAGGTTGTGGACAGAGATTCCACAAGATTTTAGTTTACCTGCTGTTGTAGTGCAGGACGTAATCCAGGAAGATGGTAGAGAAGAAATTGAGCTAGCGACAACATCTTTTGGAAGATTACCTAGAATTGTGATAAGTGCAGATAATATATTGTATTCAACTGCAAATTTTTATCTTTTTAATGAGGAAGGCGATTCTTTGAAATATGAAGAAATAGAAAGAATAAGTCATGATGGGAAAACTTTACAAGAAAATTTACTTGGTTATGGTATTTCAGGAGAAGTAAAAAGATTGGATTATAAAATTGATGAAGAGGGAAGATATACACAGCTTAGCGTAGGAGATTATGAGAAACTTGTTAGCATTTTGAATCAAATAGAGACTGGTGAGTTAAGACCGTAATTGCAGTTTGAAAACTTCTTGTTTTCTGGTACGATAGATGATAACATACGTCCAAGCACTTTAACGTGCGTTTTTTATGCATTCGACAAGCTCAGCAAATGGCTCGGCGAGCTCGCCACAAGTGCGTTCTGAGGAATAATTATGGATAATAACGGAAACGGAAAACCAAAGGAAAAGATCGTAATGTCCATTGGAGGATCCCTCATCGTACCAAATGGAGGGATTAATGTCGATTTCCTCAAGAAGCTTAATCATTTTATCCGAGATCAACTGGCGAAGAATCCCACCCGCCAGTTTTTTTTGGTCTCAGGAGGCGGATCAATTGCCAGACACTATAGTGATGCCGGAAGAGATGTTATAGGTCATGAGTTAAGTCCCGATGATTTGGACTGGCTGGGTATTCATACAACTAAACTTAACGCTCATCTTATCCGTACAATTTTTCGCGATATCGCTCATCCCTATGTTCTTAAGCACTACGAAATTATAAGAAAAGTAACAGAATCTGTGGTTGTTGCCGCTGGGTGGAAGCCGGGTTGGTCTACGGATTTTTGCGCCACAATGGTTTGTGAAGATTATAATATCAAGACGGTTCTCAATCTCACAAATATTGATATGGTCTATGATAGCGATCCGAAAGTTAATAAAGATGCCAAGCCGATCAGAAATATTAGTTGGGATAATTTTAGAAATATTGTTGGAGACAAATGGGTGCCGGGAATGAATGCGCCTTTTGATCCGGTAGCAGCCAAAAAAGCACAGGAACTGAGATTAAAAGTTGTGGTACTTAGGGGAGATAATTTTGAGAATCTTGAAAATTACTTCAACGGCAAAAAGTTTGTGGGAACCGTAATTAAATAAAAGATTAAAAATAAAATATAAAAGATACAAGTCGAATCTTAAATATTTCTTCAGCCAGATTTAATTGTGATACAATTCAGTCATGTTTTTACGCTCCTTAGTTCTCCAAAATTTTCGTAACTACAAGAAGTCGCGGTTTGATTTTGATAAAAATACTATTGTAATTGTCGGACCAAATACTGCAGGAAAGACCAATTTCACTGAAGCAATTTCCTTACTTTCTTTTGGCAAAAGTCCTAGGGTTGAGAAGGATGATGATCTGATAGGATTTGGTGAGACTTCGGCGAAAATAACAGGTGAAGTAGGTTTGAATACTGATGACAAAGATGCCATCGAACTCCAAATGATTATTGCAAAGCAAGATCCTTCGGCATCCTTCGGCAAAGCTCAGGACAAAAGCTCAGGACAAGTTAGGATTAGTAAAAAATTTCTTGTAAACGGAGTCGCAAAACGAAGAGTGGATTTTGCGGCGAACCTTTTATCTGTATTTTTTTCTCCTGAAGATTTGGATATTATTATCGGTGGTCCTTCTCTTCGAAGAAGATTACTTAATGAAATTTTGGAGCAGACAGATAGAGATTATCGCAATGCTTTTTCTGTCTACGAAAAGGCACTTCGTCAAAGAAACGCGCTTCTTTATAATGCGCGCGAGACTGGAGAGAGAAATGAAAAACAGTTTGAGTATTGGGATAAATTGATAATTGAGAATGGGAATATCGTTACTTTAAAGAGGGAAGAGCTGATTGAGAATATCAATAATTTCCCAAAGGATGTTTTCGATTTCATAGCTTTTTATGATAAAAGTACGATCTCTGAAGAGAGATTGGCTAAATACAAGGACGCAGAGCTTGCATCAGGTGTGACTTTGGTTGGTCCGCATAGGGATGATATAGGGTTTTCTATGCTTGATAATAGTACAAATTCTACTCATGACATCAAATCGTTCGGCTCGCGAGGCCAGCAAAGGCTTACGATTTTACAGATTAAGCTCGCGGAGCTGTCATTGATAGAAGAAAAAACGGAAGTCCGTCCGGTTTTGGTAATGGATGATATTTTCTCAGAACTTGATAGTGGTCATATAAAGTTGATTTTTGACATCTTAGATAAGCAGCAGACTTTTATCACCACAACGCATAAGGAATTTATTGACTCTAAACTAAAAGATTTTCAAGTGATAGAATTGAAGAATAACAGTTAACAATTCACCCCGATTGAATCGGGGATTACAGTTAACAATTAACATATGAAACAGTTTAATCCGGAAGAGTTAAGGAAGCTTTATGTTCCACCATCTGATTCGCATAAGAGGCAAAATGGGAAAGTAATGATAATTGCGGGAAGTAAGCTCTTCCACGCCGCTTCTCTTTGGCCTCTCAAGGTCGCATCCCGAATTGTAGATATGGTTTATTATTCATCGGTTCCTGAGAACAACGAGCTCGTCGCGAGCGTAAAGAAAGAGTTCAGAGACGGAATTGTCGTGTCTCGAAAAGACATAGAATCTTATATCGATGAAGCAGATTGTATTCTGATTGGCCCAGGGTTACCTCGTAAAGACGGAGAAGAGGAGGGAGATGATGACACAAAAGAACTTACTGAAAAATTACTTCAAAAATATCCTGAGAAAAAATGGGTGATTGATGGGGGATCACTTCAGGTCATGGATTTGGATTTTATTCCCCAGGGATCAATACTGACTCCGCATAAGGGTGAATTCGAGATATTAAAATCAAAAATCAAAAATCAAAAATCAAAAGCGAAATTCAAAAGTTCAAAGTTAGAAGAACAAGTTTCAGAATTTGCGAAAGAATATAATTGCGTAGTTCTGGTGAAAGGGGAGAAGGATATTGTATGTTCGTCAGCTGGCGGATGCGTTGAGATTCCTGGAGGAAATGCGGGAATGACTAAGGGCGGGACGGGGGATGTACTCGCGGGACTCGTTGCGTCTCTTTATTGCAAAAATGACGCATTCTTATCTGCCTGTGCAGGTTCTTATATCAACAAAAAAGCAGGGGAAAGCCTGTATAAAAGGGTCGGACCCTATTTTAACTCCTCAGATCTTGCTGACGAAATTCCAAAAGTAATGAGGGAACTTCTGTAGCAAATTTTCAATTTTAAATTTTTAATTTTCATTGAAAACTTCAAATTTCAAATTTTAAATTAATTTCTCATGCATTCAAAACCGGAGTGGCGATGGGAGGGTTAATTGTCAATTGTGAAATGTTAAGTGTTATTTATTCTGATTCTTTTTGGAGTTTTTGGGCTAGGCGGGAGAGTTGCATTGTAATAACTACGGCCAAAACGGTTACAATTACTGCATAGATTAACAGAGAAATAATGCCTGAATTGCCTGGAAGCCATTTTTTAACATAGGTATTTACTACTTCCTGAATGAGACTATTCCATGCAAGAGCAGCGACTAGCCCAAATCCGCTAGTGGAGAGTGTCACCATTTGCTTAACTATCTCAACGTGGAGTCTTTTGTCTTCCTTGCTTTCCTTTTTCTCCGCCATTGGCTTATTATAACACTTTAGAAATCCTACGTTATCTCTCGGGAAATATAAGGTAAATGTGTGATATAATTAGCTAATGTATGCCCCTAAATTCTCAATTACTCACAAGATTCTTAAGAATATTGGTAACATTGAGGCTTCAAGAGAAGTTATAGATAAGGCTCCGCTTCTTCCGTATTATGAGAAACAGTTCAAAGATGACGCTCTTGTTCGAACTGTTCATTATGGAACTCATATCGAAGGAAACGAACTTAATCTTTATCAGGCGGAGAAGGTAATAATGGGGGATAACGTAGTCGCGCGTCAGCGGGATATTCAGGAAGTTATAAACTACAGAAAAGTTATTGAATATATAGGAAATATAGGTGAGAATGATGCTCATCAGATCTCAGAAGAGTTTCTGAAAAAACTCCATACATACGCAGTCAGGAAGATTTTGTCTGAAGATCAATGTGGGGAATATAGAAAAACTCAGGTAGTTATCAAAAATAGCTATACAGGCAAAGTAAGCTTCAAGCCTCCTGTCTCAATTGCGGTTCCGATACAAATTAACGAACTTATTGCATTTATAAATAATCAGGCAGGACAAGATATTCACCCTGTTCTGAAGAGCGGAATTGTTCATTATGAATTTGTCCGAATCCACCCTTTTCTGGACGGAAACGGGCGGGTTGCGAGGGCTTTGTCTACTCTGATTCTCTTTCTTGAAGGTTATGACATACGTAAATTCTTTTCTCTTGAGGAATATTTTGATAAGGAAGCAGAGAGGTATTATGACGGACTTCAAAGTGTAGAAAAACATGATGGTGATTTAACTGCTTGGCTTGAATATTTTACAGAAGGACTGGCAATTGAGCTTTCAAAGATAAAAGATAAGGTTGAAAAGATTTCAATTGACGGGAAATTGAGGCAAAAATTGGGCGGAAAACCTCTCATGCTTACGGATCGACAGCTTAAGATAATTGAATATATTCAAGAGACTGGATATCTTCAGAATAAAGCGTTTGACATGCTCTTCCCGATGGTTTCAGAGGACACGATACTTAATGAATTGAAAGGATTAATTAAGGCTGGTATAATCCGCAAGCAAGGCAAGACCAAAGCCGCAAAATATATAATGAAATGACACAAATAAAGGAAGGGGTTTCTCTAAGGGAAATAATAAATAGAAGAAAAGAGTCGTATGAAATGGAATCGGGTAGGATTTCATTCACGACTCCTGGAATGGCAAATAGAAGTTTGGCAGACTATAGACGTGGCTATGGACTTTACCATCTTTCAGATCCGCTTGGAATCATTGAAGCTACTATAGACGTTAATGGGTCAGCTAGAGTTTTGGATATAGGATGCGGAACAGGTCATGCCCTAGAGGACTTAAAAAAAATGTATGGTAATAAAGTTGAAACAGTAGGCGTTACTGCTAAAAAATTCGGTAACTATGAAAACGTTGATAAGGTTTTCTATGGAGACGCACAGAGCTTGCAACGTATAGATGGACTCCCATCGGATTATTTTGATTTTGCATTTTCTGTTCATGCCGTTGATTATATGGCTGACCCTTTAGCTTTTTTAAAAGGCGCATATGCAAGCCTGCGGGAAGGAGGGGTTGCTTATCTAGAAACTTTTCTCCTAGAGCCAAGTTTAGTCATGAAACTATCAAGTTTCTGGTATAGAAAAGGTTATAACATCACCATACCTTGGGATTCTGCTTTAATAATAATTCGTAAAAAAACCCATCCACGGCTTAAAGTTCCAGTAAGAATTTCAGGATTTACTGATCCTGGACTTTTGCAGAGTGAATTTGATTACACCTTTTTGGATCTATGAAATTTAGGACTTTAGGACAATATTACGAAAAGTTGGAAGCGACTCCGAAAAGATTAGAACTTATTGATATTCTGTCGCAGCTTTTTAAGGAATCGGATGCGCAGGAGATTGGGAAGATTTGCTATCTTCTTCAGGGAAGAGTAGCGCCGTTTTTCGAGCCAATTGAAATCGGAATGGCAGAATCAATGATTGCGCAATCCGTATCAAGGGCTTTTGGAGAGGATAAGGCAGAGGTTTTAAAACTTTATAGAAAACTGGGCAATTTTGGATTGGCGGCGCAATCATTGGCTGACAGACTACAGACCACAGACCACAGCAGAAAAAAAGCAGTAGACAGTAGTCCGTTGACCGTGAGCGAAGTTTGTTCCAAACTTCTTGAGATTGCAAACTTCTCTGGCGAGGGGACAGTTGAGAAGAAAGTCGGGACGCTTTCAGAGCTTCTTAAGAAGCTTGATCCTGTTTCCGTAAAACATGTCGTAAATATTCCTCTGGGAACTTTGCGTCTTGGAATTGGTGGGCCTACGGTTTTGGATTCCTTGTCTCTTGCCAAGCATGGTGACAAAACTCTTCGTCCTATCTTAGAAGACGCATACAATAAAACAAGCGATTTGGGATTGGTGGCCCAAACATTTTTTAAGCATGGAATTGATGCAGTTAAGAAAACAAAATTAATAGTCGGAAAACCGGTAAGACCGGCGCTTGCCGAAAGATTGCCTTCTGCTGAGGAGGCCGTAAAAAGACTCGGACATAAATTCGCAGCAGAGCCCAAATTTGACGGATTCCGTGTCCAAATACATCTTGACCATTCCAGAAAGGGTACTTATCAGAGCATGGAAGAGCAGGATGCTGAGGAATTATCTTTGTTTGAAGAGTATAAGAAAAATCCTTCGGCAGGCTCAGGGCAAGCTAAGGAGAAGATTCCTCAGAGCGTTATGATTTTCTCCCGAAATCTTGAAAATATGACTCATGCATTTCCGGATTTAATAGAAGGAGTTTTGAAAGAGGTGAAGGCAAAAAGTGCGATCATTGAAGGTGAGGCAATTGCATATAATCCTGTGACCTCGGAGTTTTTGCCTTTTCAGGAGACGACAAAAAGGAGAAGGAAGTATGGCGTCGCGGAGAAGGCAAAAGAACTTCCTCTAGTTATGTTTGCATTCGATATTCTCTATCTTGACGGAGAAGATGTGACACAAAAGCCATATCAGCAAAGGAGAAAACTGCTTGAGAAGATTCTTAATAAGGAAAACGCGACCGTGCGTTTGGCAGAAGTAAGAGTTTTGAAAAATCCGAGTGAGATTATTAAATTTTTTGAAGAAGAGATTTCAGAAGGTCTCGAGGGATTGATGTTGAAAAAATTAGATAGCCCGTATATCGCAGGGGGGCGGGGATTTCATTGGGTGAAGTTTAAGCGCTCGCATGCAGGACAGCTTGCAGATACTGTAGATTGCGTAATTCTTGGTGTTTATACAGGTAAAGGTAAGAGGACAGAATTTGGAGTAGGGGGACTTCTTGTCGGAGTTTATGATGATAAGAAAGATGAATTCGTCTCGATAACGAGGCTGGGAACGGGTTTGACTGATGATGAATTCAGACGTGTAAACGAGATTTATAAAAAATTAAAAGTTGATCATAAACCGGCTCGTGTAAATTCGGATATAGTGCCTTCTTTTTGGGTAGAGCCAAAAGTAGTGCTTGAAATAGTTGCGGATGAAATAACCCGTTCTCCAATCCATACCGCGGGACGGGATAAGGATGGATCAGGGTATGCATTGCGCTTTCCTCGCTTGGTAAAGTTCCGCGAAACTGATAAGCGAGCAGAAGATGCTACAACGGTTAGTGAAATTCAGAAAATGTATAAGCAACAGTTTATTAGAAAATAAATTTTTTATCAGCCCATAGTTGACAATTTGCTTTTGAACCGCTATAATTTGTTTTTATGTTTCAAGAACATGATAGAAATATTCCAATAGAGGAAAAGCAGGGACATGTTTTAGGAGAAAACAGAAATAATATTTGGGCTTCTGGTATTGAGGCGCGAAGGTTTGCTAGAGGGCAAATGACTACGTCTTTAGATGAGAAATTGGCAATAGCTGAGGCAGAACGACAAGCTATAAGATTTCAACGTCATAAAAGACTTATGGATGTAATAGATCAGAAAGTAGAACCAAGAATATAATTAATTAATTCTTAGTTTGTTTGTTTGGATAAGCAGCAGTTCTCCCACTATAAAAAATAATTGACAAGATTAATCAACAAGAGTATATTAACGCCATGAGAAATCTTAAAGAATTAGGATTGCCGATAGCTCTTGCTACAGCTTCTATTGTAGTAGCATTTGCCCCTGGAAGCGAAAAAGCGTTAGCGGATAATGATAAAACCTCAGCCACTCCAACACCCGCTGCTGAAGCGACCCCGACTGTCGAGGGCGATCAGGCATCAAAAGATAATCCGGATTCAAAAGTGCCGTGGGCTTTGGGAACTCTTGGGCTTGCAACTTTGGCAGGAGGAGTTTGGGTAGTTGCGAGAACACGAAGAGAAAATCTCTAAATAATTCTACGCTACGCTAATTGACTTTGAAAAGTTGATTTGGTATATTTACCGCTATGAAAAGAACCGAGAGTATTCATCCGGAATTGGTAGAACTCCATAAGGCATATAGTGATCGCGTAACACCCCTTCAGAAGCCTACTGCAAAAAGTCCGCTCTATATCGTTGAACCCGAACCTGATATCCTCAGCTTGATTTGGGAAACAGGACAGCAGCTGGATCAAGGATGTTCTGTACTATTTCTTTCAGTAGGAGATTTAGGAGAAGAGGCTTTAAGAAATTTTGGTAGGGTAATGTTAAAAAGAGAAGCAATGGTTACTATTTTTGACAAAGAACATCTTCCGAAGGGTAATGGCTTAGTGTCTGTAAATTTTTCAAGCGGGATGTCCATAAGAGCTGTAAAACCAACTCAGACGTAATTTGAAGAGAATGATATAATGTCTTTGTGACTTTTGTAGCAGATCTACATTTGCATAGTAAGTATTCACGTGCGGTTTCTCCACAAATGATTCTTCCTGAAATGGCAAGATGGGCAAAGATAAAGGGTCTGGATATTATTTCTGCCTCAGATTTCACGCATCCGCTCTGGTTTCGCGAACTTAAAAATCAGCTGGAAGAAACTTCAGAGGGTTTGTATAAATTAAAGTCTACTGACCACAGACTACGGACAACAGCAGTAGACAGCAGTCGGAAAGCTGAAAGCCAAAAAGAGCTACTTTTTTTGCTCAGCACTGAGCTCGCAAGTATATATAAACAGGGAGACAAGCTTCGAAGAATTCATAATCTTATATTTGCGCCAAGTCTTGAGACGGTGGAGAAGATAAGCAAAGAATTTCAAAGACGCGCGTTCAATCTTATGGCAGACGGGAGACCGATTTTTGGATTATCGTCGGAAAATCTGGTAGAAGTATTACTTTCTATTGATGAAGACATACTGCTTATTCCGTGTCATGTTTGGACGCCTCATTTTGGCGTATATGGTTCTAAATCTGGATTCGACTCCCTTACTGAAGCATTCGGTAAATATGAGAAATTTGTTTATGGAATTGAGACAGGTATTTCGAGTGATCCTGAAATGAATTGGCGGATTAGAGAGCTTTCAAGCCGCTCGATTCTGTCATTTTCTGATGCTCATTCTCTTCCGAATATGGGACGTGAGTCAACAGCATTTGATCTTACAGAGCCAACATACGAAAACATCCGCACAGCTATTATGAGAAAAAAGGGGAATAAGAATAGAATTAGTTATTCGATCGAGTTTTATCCTGAAGAGGGGAAATATCATTACTCGGGGCACAGAAATTGTGGTATTTCGTATTCTCCTGAACAGATAAAAAAAGCAGGTTCGATATGTCCAACATGCAAGCGTGAATTTACGGAAGGAGTCGCGATAAGGATAGAACAGCTTGCGGGAGATAAGACAGCCGAGAATTATCAGGAGAAGGTTAGTGATAGCGGAGTGAAATGGTACACAGATACCTCACGCAATCACCCTCCTTATGTAAAGCTGGTAAGACTTGAGCAGATAATCGCTGCGGGGCTGAATATGACTTCAAATAGTGCCAAAGTTAAGTCTCTGGCGCTTGGGATGTGCGAAGAATTTGGCTCTGAAATAGATGCGCTTCTTAAAACTTCGCTTGCGGATATAGAAAAAACAGCTGGAGAGAGGGTCGCTCAAGCGCTTGATAGGGTGAGGCGCGGGGAAATAGAGGTAGAGGCGGGATATGACGGAGAATACGGAACGGTGAAGATTAAGCTCGAAGAAAAAGCTGATATGGAAACTAAGGAAGAAAAGAAAACCCAGATGGGACTTCAGTTTTGATGTTTAAAGATAGAAAAGAAGCAGGAAAGATTTTGGCGAAAAAGCTTAAAGAATTCTGTAATAAAGATGACGTAATTGTTTTTGGAATTACGCGGGGTGGGGTAGTAGTTGCTGACGAAATTTCCAAAAAATTAAAACTTCCTCTTGAAATTATTGTCATTAAAAAAATTGGTGCGCCCTTAAATCCTGAGCTTGCGATTGGAGCAGTTGGTCCTGGAGAGACTGTTTATTGGGATGAGAGATTATTGGATGACATATATATAAGTGAGGACTATAAAAAGGAGTCGGTAAGGGTTAAAACCAAAGAAAGAGAAGTGTTAGAGAATTATTTAAAAAGCAAGAAAGACAGAGCAGTGATTAAGGAAAAAAAAATAATTCTAGTTGACGACGGAATAGCGACAGGAGCAACTGTCTTGACAGCTGTTAAGTATTTCCGTAACAAAAAAGCCGGAAAAGTAATTCTAGCAGCTCCGATAATTGCAAAAGATACTTACAGGAATATTGATAAATATTTTGATACAATAGTAGCGCTTGAAGTTTCAAATAAGCTCAATTCCGTAGGACAGTTTTATGCGAATTTTGACCAGGTTGAAAATACAGAAGTAAAGGATATAATAGAAAGACAATAAAATGAAACTTATAGTAGGGCTCGGTAATCCAGGGGAGAAGTATGAGAAGACAAGGCACAATCTTGGATTTGAGGTTTTGGATAAATTCCTCAAGGATTTTGAGTCAGTCTCAAAAACTGTCTGGGAAGAAAGTAAGAAGCTTAAAGCTCAAATTGTAAAAATTGAATGGCAGCCTAAGAAAGGAAAACTTCAGGACGTAATCCTTGCCAAACCAAATACCTTCATGAATGAATCGGGTCTAGCAATTTCACTTCTTTGCTCTTTTTACAAAATCTCTCCAGAGGAAGTTTTGATAGTTCATGATGAAATAGATTTACCTCTTGGAAAAACCAAGATTAGGTTTGGAGGAGGAACTGCAGGTCACAAGGGCGTTACATCTGTTATGGAAAAATTGGGAACCGACAAATTCTGGAGATTGAGACTTGGAATCGGAAGTACTTTAAAGGGTAAAAAAATTAAACATGCAGATAAGATTGTGCTTGGAAAATTTGGCAGAAGTGAAACGGGGAAAGCAAGGGAGCTCGTAAAAAAAGGAGCAAAGACACTTGAAGAAATATTGGAACATGGATTTGAAACTGCAATGAATAAGTTTAATACCAGATGAAGTCTATAGGTACTGTTCTCAAGAACTTCGACCCCCTTAAAGACAAGTATATATCCCGGGAATTTCAGTCATATGGAGTTTATCTAGCTGAACAGCTAGATGATTACAAGCATAAAGGACTTTATATAAAGCTTGCCAAGACAATTCACAGATCGATTCTTGAAAAGGCATTTTCTTTTGCGGTTGATAGTAATGCGAAGAATAAAGGAGCGCTTTTTATGTGGAAACTAGCCGAGCTTAGAAAGCTCGAAAATTCTAAATCCGAAAATAAAAATTCTAAATAAATCACAAATTTTAAATAACAAAATCTTAAATATCTTTTGAATTTTAAATATTAGATATTGAAATTTGTTTAGGATTTAGAAATTAAATATTAGAATTTATCGTATGACAGCAAAAGTTTTAGTTTCTGGATTTGTGCAGGGAGTAAGATACAGAAAGTTTGTCGAGAAAAAAGCAAAAGAGCTTGGTCTGAAAGGCTGGGTAAAAAATCTTCCTGATACACGAGTTGAAGCATATTTTTCTGGAAATAAAGAAGATATAGGGAAGATTATTGAGATGCTTTGGGAAGGAAGTTTTCTTGCTCAGGTTAGATCTGTAAATGTAGAGTGGGAAGAGGACGGAGGAGAGCATTCTGAATTTATTATCCTCCGGTGATTGAAGTTTTACCTCCTATTATTTTGCGAGTTCGGTGTCGATCGCGGTCTTGAAAGAATCGTAAGGCTGAGCTCCAACAAGCGAGATTCCATTTATGAAGAATGTGGGAGTTCCTGAAACTCCTGCTTTTGTACCGGCAGCAATATCTTCCGCTACTTGATCTGCGAATTTCCCTGAACTCATGCATGAGTCAAATGTTCCGCTTTCCAATCCAACTTGTCCCGCATAAGTCGAGAATTGAGAAGCAGGGTCGGGTAAATTAGCCCAAGCTGCCTGCTCTTTAAACAAAAGATCGTGATATTCCCAGAATTTATCCTGATCATTTGCGCATTCTGATGCTTCAGCTGCTTTTTGTGCATTGGAATGAAGCTGGGGAATAGGGTATTGTCTGAAAGCAAACTTTATTTTGCCGGTGTCAACATAATCCTTTGTAAGTTTTTCTTTGGTTTGGTCAACCCATTGTTTGCAGAAGGGACATTGAAAGTCTGAAAATTCTACAACTGTGATTTTTGCATTTTTATCACCTAAGACTGGTAAGTGTCCAATCTCTACATCAACTTTTGTACCCGCTGCCGGCTGTCCAGGCGCATCAGGAGTGCCGGGAATTGTCTTAGCATCTTCTCCTGAGCTTCCTGTTTGGTCTGACATAGAAAGCTTTGTCGTAGTTGCACCCAAAAGAAATGATGCGACGATAAGAAGGACTAGTAGAATAGGCGTATATGTTTTTGAGTCCTGAAGGAAGTCGTTCAAGCTGAGTTTAAATTTAGGAATTTTAAGA
Source organism: Patescibacteria group bacterium (assembly GCA_038058335.1). Lineage (GTDB taxonomy): Bacteria > Patescibacteriota > Microgenomatia > Levybacterales > UBA12049 > JBBTVO01. The sequence continues at coordinate 5,473 of JBBUBI010000031.1, read as the reverse complement.
GCAGGAATTTTAAGAGCAGGAATTTTTATTTTTGTTTCAGAGGTCTTTGCCATTGGTTGTTGATTAATGATTCATTTTATAAGCTGTAGGTATGTTTTGTCAATGATTATTTTTTCAAATTATCTTTACTATTGTAAATGCGGCAAAAACTATGGCCGATATGGAAATTGCCAGATTAAACAACAGAAGTTTTTTGAGAATGGAAGGGAAAATAATATTAATTTCTCCTTCTGTCTTCTTGGCCTGGTAAAAGAAAAGGAAATTGTATACAGTTACTGCGACGGAAACTGCCAATATGAAGGTAATAGTTGTAATTAAAAAAATATTTATCATAATTTAATTTATGCTATTGCTCCTCCAGGAAATATTTCCTCAGTAAATCTAAGTGGATGATTGGGCTTTTTAGTTCTGAACCATACAGGATTTTCCATCACATCTGCTTTTTTAAAATCAAGCACTTCCGCAAAGAGAAATCCAACTGCTTTTGGGTTTTTTATATTCATAAGGCGAAATTCCTCCTGATGAGTGGGCCTATCAAAGGTAATCATAACATTTCCAATATTGAATAGTTGATTGATGAGTCCATTTCCTTCAATGTCAACTTCGGTTGATTTAACCTGGTTTAGGATTACATTATTTATATAAGTTGAGAATAAAGGTTTATAGCACACCTCAAGAATTCTATGACTCGTAAGTATATAAAAATGTCCGTGCCAGTCTATTAAGATCTTTGCGATTATGCTTGTTATTACTGCTAAGATTAAAATTGATGAAGATAGGACAAGCAGTGGGTGATTAAAGTAGAGTGTGAAAATATAGCCTAAACCGTACTCAAGAATAAAACCTGCTACAAGTGTTGCCAGAATAGGCCATATGAGTACGATCCAGAACTCCCTCACTCTAAGGAGATTCTTTTCCTGAGGAAAGAATGTTAGCAGATTTTTCTCTGACGATATTTTTTGGCCATTGTTTTTCATAGGCCTCCTTTTCAGTTCTGCAATTCTTTGCAGATTTTCCTAATTCTATACTCATATTGATAAATACATCTAAATTTCCAGTGATAATCTTATAATAGCCGACTTACTTTTATACTTTAATTTATGTAATTGCAGTGATAAAAATAACCTTTCTTTTGTAATCCTACTTACAATATGGTATGCTTGCATACGTAAAAGGAGCTTGAATTTGTTGATTCCGTCGGAAAAACTAAAAAGGTTTTTCTCCCAGTTTAAGACCTTTCATTACAAAAAAGGTGATGTTTTCCTGCGTTCAGGTGACATTCCGCAAGGCGTTTATTACATTAGAACTGGTTATGTAAGGCTTTATACTTTATCTCTTAACGGCAAGGAGCTCACTTTAGTAATCTACAAACCCGGAGAATTTTTTCCTGTTGTTTTTACTTTTACTGCGGATCCTAGTGTCTATAATTTCGAAACTCTAAGCGAAACTACTTTATTCAGAGCTCCAAGAGATAAATTTATTAATTTTATTAATGAAAATGAGGATGTCTTAAAGGAATTAACTCTTCATATAATTGAAAGATTTCAGGTAGCGCTTCGAAGAATGGAATATTTGACTTTTGGAAACGCAAAATCTCGCCTTGCTTCTGTGATGGTTATATATACAAAACGCTTAGGAGAAAGAAGAGGAAAGTCAACGTTGATTCCGATTCCGTTAACGCATAAAGATATTTCAAACTTGGTCGGAGTTGCCAGAGAAACGGTAAGTCTTGAGATTAAAAAATTTGCCGACAGGGGAATCATAAATTACAAAGGTAAATATATTGAAATTAAAAACATCAAAGAGCTTGAAAGAGAAGCAAATTTAATTTAACATTCTAGGAATCGTAATTTGAATTGCAATATTTTTTGTCTTTTAATGTAGCCTAAAATAGGAGGTAAAAAATGTTTAACGCAAATATAAAAAAACTCGCAAAAGAGAACGCAAATTTTAGATAATTTACTTCATTTTGATACCAAATACTAAATTACTTGATTTCACAGGAAAGGTTGCTTTATTTTTGGCATCAAACATGTCATCCTATATGATAGGCGTGCAGATTGTCGTTGGCGGTGACAAGCCGCTTTCATAAATTAATACTATGGCTAGCAGCAGAGAGAAAAGGTTCAGAGCCAGAAGATCTGGTAGTAAAAAAGAAATTATTGTTTCTCATGTCACGATAAGGCAAAGTATCTC
>JBBUBI010000031.1:0-3177 GCA_038058335.1 Patescibacteria group bacterium | reverse complement strand
TTTGTCAAAAAAGAGCAGTTGTCTCTTGCCGATATTCAATCCATAACTCTACATCAGGGAGTGTTGGGGAAAATATTAAATTTTGGAACAATCTGTCTTTATGACTGGAAGTGGGGGAAGCATGAATACTTATATGCTATTCATAATCCGACAAAATATGTAGAAATTTTTGAAGACCTGTTGCCCGAAATAGATGAAGAAAGAGATATCTTCATCCGTGAACATATATTTAAAGAAAAAAAAGATGATGACGAAAGGAGGTGAGAATAATGGAAAATAAAATTTTAGTTACTCAAATACCTGAGCCTTCGATTTCCAGATTTTTATTCGCAGATACCCGTTTGTCTATTTTGTGGGTTATTGTAAGAGCTTATGTTGGATGGACATGGCTCGAAGCAGGTATCGCGAAAGTTCAAAATCCTGCATGGGTCGGACCCGAAGCAGGAGGAGGAATTACAGGATTTGTAATGGGAGCTTTGGAAAAAACAGCAGGTGCTCACCCGAGTGTTCAATCTTGGTATGGAGACTTCTTAAATAGCTTTGTTCTTGGAAATGCGCAAATTTTTTCTCACACAATAGCATTTGGAGAAGTATTGGTGGGGATAGGTTTAATCTTGGGAGCTTTTACCGGGATTGCAGCATTTTTCGGAGCATTCATGAATATGAATTTCCTTTTGGCCGGAACAGTGAGCATCAACCCAGTTCTTCTGATATGTCAGCTTTTCCTGATACTGGCATGGAGAGTGGCTGGTTGGTGGGGGTTAGATAGATTTCTCCTGCCAATTCTAGGAGTACCTTGGCAAAAAGGAAAGCTTTTCAAATCTGATAACTGAAAAGCTTGTAGGATTTAGTCTTGATAAGAGTTGATCCCGATCTAATCGGGATTGACATAAATTAAACTGTCTGATAACTTAGATAAGCCAACCTTCGTTAAAACTTTGGTGGGCAAGCTATGGCAGATATAAATTTTACAGATCAGGATTTTTCAGATCAAGTTCTCAAAAGCGAGATGCCTGTTGTGGTAGATTTTTGGGCTCCATGGTGTGCGCCCTGTCGGATCGTAACTCCTATTATTGATGAGCTTGCAAAAGAATACGAAGGGAAAATCAAAGTTGGCAAGATGAACGTGGATGATAATCCGAATTTTCCTTCACAATACGGAGTAATGAGTATTCCAAGTGTATTTATTTTCAAAAATGGCCAACCGGTTAAAAATATAATTGGGGCACAAAGCAAAGAGAATTATAAGAAAGAATTTGACCAAGCTCTCTAGTGAGAATTAATAAAGCCCCTTTTATAGGAATGATTATCGGATTCTTGATAGGATTGGGGATTGCTTACTGGTTTTGGAATGCTTTTGACACTGCTACTCATCCTGTTCTTCCTATAGACTTCCCAAATATGAGAGGTAAATCAGGGATAAGGAATCAGGGAGGAGCATTTTTACTAGCACCTTTTATGTGCGCAGGGATAGGAATTATCATCGGAAAATATATTAAAAAATTGAAAAAGTAAATTTATGTACGATGTAATTATCATAGGCTCAGGTCCAGCTGGTTTAACCGCTGCAATTTATACGACTCGTGCAAATCTCAAAACTCTGGTTATTGCAGGAGGAAAGTGGGGAGGACAGCTCATGCTGACAACTGAGGTAGACAATTTTCCCGGATTTCCAGAGGGAATTCAAGGCCCTGATTTGATGCAGAATATGAGAAAACAGGCAGAAAGATTTGGAGCAGAGTTTGTGGACGAAGATTTTGATGGGGGAGATTTTTCCCCTTCGGCCCATTCGACGGGCTCAGGACAGGCAGGCTCAGGGCAAGCGGGCAAATCATTTAAAGTAAAAGCCGCGGGTAAAGATTACTCGGGAAAGTCTATTATTATAGCTACGGGAGCAGATACTAAGTGGCTTGACGTTTCAGGAGAAAAAGAAAAGATTGGTCGAGGCGTTTCATCATGTGCGCCATGTGATGCCTTCTTCTTTAAAAATAAAAAAGTAATAGTCGTAGGTGGTGGAGATTCCGCTATGGAAGAAGCGATTGTTCTTGCCAATTTCGCTGAGTCGGTGACTGTAATTTATAGGGGAGAGATCCTAAGAGCAAGTCAGATAATGCAGAATAAAGCAAAGAAAAACCCTAAGATAAAATTTATCTTCAACACAGTTGTTACTAAAGTTCTGGGAGAAGAAAAAGTAACGGGGGTTGAGCTTAAGAATAATAAAACTAATGAGATTTCAAAAATGGATATCGACGGAGTTTTTGTGGCAATTGGTCACATTCCAAATTCCATGAAATTTAAAGGGATTGATTTAGACGAAAAGGGATACATAAAAGTTCAAGATCACACTAGGACTAATATAGATGGAGTTTTTGTAGCAGGAGATGTGCATGACAGTTATTACAGACAGGCAGTAACTGCGGCAGGATTTGGATGCGCCGCAGCGCTCGAAGCAGACAGCTATCTTAGAGGACAAGAGTAATTGACTTACTTGATCCATTGCGTCTATATTTAATTAGTGGCTAAGATACTTACTTATAATTCTCCTTCAGACATAGAGAGCAAGGCGGTCAGAAAAAAATTCTTCAGATCGTTTTGGGAATCATTACAGTCTTTAGATAGACCTGGTAAATTTTTTCTAATAACTGCACTTCTTATTATAGTAGCCACACCCGTAATTGTTTCTCAATATCTTGATCTTAGGCAGAATGCTGATGTTCAGGGAGAAGTACAGCTTATCAATAACTATCGGCAGTCATTGGGCATCCAGCCTCTAATTGAAGATCAGATTCTAATAACTTTAGCTTGTTGGAAAGCAGAAGATATGGCTACGAATAACTATTTCAGCCATACCAACCTAAATGGTCAGAGTATGTTTCCTATGATGCATAGCTTGGGTATGTCAAATGAAGAATCTCTTGGAGAAATTATCGGAAAATATGCTCCAAATTCTGAAATTATTCTTCAGGCTTGGAAAAATTCGCCAGGGCATAACGCTATAATTACCAATCCTAAATATACTAGAATCGGAATTGGCTGGGCAAAAAGCGCAAGCGGTGCTCCTTATTGGGTGGGAGAATTTGCATCGGGCGATCAGGTTGCTGTAACTGATTGGAAATGTAATGACAAACCGATTTCTGCAAATCCGGCAATAACACCCGTATTTTCAGATCCTATTAC
>JBBUBI010000030.1:30901-34192 GCA_038058335.1 Patescibacteria group bacterium | reverse complement strand
ACTGCATTGTTTCCTGTGAAGCCATTTAGTACAATATTGCCTGTTGATGCAGAACCAAGAGTTAGTGTCTGTTTGTTAGTTGTAGCTAGTATCCCATCTCCGGTAAGATACACGGCATTATTAGCTGTACCTGCAGAAAGAGATGCTGTTGGAGTACCCCCTGCCATATTAAGCACCGCAAATTTAGCAGATGCGGTGGTTGCTCCTCCTATAAGAAAGTCTGTTGTTGAATTTAGTGGATAGATTGCGCCAAGGGAATTATCCTGAAAGAATGGTGAACCTCCGTTCGCAAAAGGAAGATATCCTGATATTTCAGTTGCTCCACCCGAAAGATTCAAAGGCGAAGATGACAAAACTCCTGAAGCATTACTGCGTATTATTCCTGCTCCGAAACCGAATAATGCAATATCCCCTGTTGATGCAGAGCCAAGAGTTAATGTTTGTTTGTTAGTTGTAGCAAGTGTTCCTGCTCCTGTTAAAAAAGCAGCATTGTTTCCTGAGTTCGCTGCAATTGATGCTGTGGGAGTACCTCCTGCCATATTTAGTACCGCAAACTTTGCAGACAAGGTGGTAATTCCACCAATTAGGAGATCCAAAGTTGTATTATTCTCAATAATTGTTCCGCCCAGAGCCTGAAATGGACTGTCAGTACTTCCAACCGGACATGCAGCGGATCCCGTAACTATGCCATTTGCTGAAGTTATACAAGCAGCAGTACCAACCGTCAATCCATTTGGAGAGATCGTTACGGTCTTTGTTGAAGTATTTGCTAAAACACTCAATCCGGTTCCCGCAGCAATTGTCAGGATATCGGCTGTCCCAGCTGATATCGTATCTGATCCGACTACAACGCTTGCAAAACCGTTCGGAGTAGTCACGGTAGATGTGTTTGATATAGTTAAGCCAGAGATTGATATACCTGTCCCCGCCTTAAGAGCAATTTCGCCAGTTTCTCCACCGATAGATAAGACTCCAGTGTTTGTAATCGTCGGTGTCTGTCCAGTACTTATCTCTATCCCATCACCTGCTATAACTCCGTATAAAACGTTTGACGCGGTCAATTCTCCTGTTCCTGCATCAATATTTGCGTTTTCTGTAATGATTCCACCGGCAAGCGTTGCTATTCTTGCGACTCTGATTGTATCGAGAAATTGAGCTGATTTTGCAAATTTGCTTGGAATATTTACTCCAAACATCAAACTATTTGCTTCTGTATCCGCTCCCAAAACGTCTCGTGGGATATCTGAGTACTCTTCTTTTTGTGACTTATCTCCACCTATTCCCGCCATGGAAAGAACTTTTACAAGACTGTCCTTATCAAAACCTGATTTCAAAGTTGCAAATGCCAAAGCTGCGATCACGATTAAGATCATTGCAATACCTGCTCCCAAAGCCAGCTTCTTAAATACCGAAACACTCTTTACAAATTCTTGAGCCCAGTAATTATTATCATCCGACGATGATTTCTCAAACTCAGAAACGTCTCTTGAATTAACCTGAGTTTTAGCAGCTGAATTTTGTGAAACATCTGGCAATGTATTAGCGCTCTGATCTGAAGAAGAATCTTCTCCCCCCTTAAATCTGTCTATTTGACTCTGTGTATATCTTCTTTGATTTCCAGGGGTTCTTTGAGGAACCAAAATTCCCTTCGCTTCCCATCGTCTGAGGGTTTTGGTAGATACTCCTAGAAGATTTGCGGCTTGTTGGATTGTTAGAAAGTTATTCATTGGGCAGTTATATTTAAAACTTAGACATTTTTTACTTAATTGTCCAACTTTGTCTAAGATTATATATAATATAATTACTACATATATGTGAAAAAATGTCAATAGTCATTATAATATTATCGTAATCTTATCATGATTAATGCATTTAGCCTCGTTTTTGACATATACAAGTTTCTTCTATTTTCACAAGCTTCCGTCTTGCCTTAATGATAAGATTGTGATAACTTAAAATTATGACTGATTTGTCATACAACCTCTCCCCGATTTTGAGTAAAAAATTAAGTATATGTGATGATTTTCGAAAAGAAATTCTTCTTACTCCGCTATCGCCAAAACTAGAACTTGAATTCAGATGGAAAGCATTGATAAATAGGGTTTTTCATTCGATGCATATTTCCGGAAGCCAGCTTACCAAGGTGGAAATTACAAAGCTCATAACATTCGACTACGGAAAGGATTTTACTGTTAGCAAGAAAAATGATGCAGAAAATTCGGTTTTGAAATATAAAAAAGCGATGGACTACATTTCTCAAAACTGGTTGGTAAACAAAGACACTGTTCTATTAAAAGATGTTTTGATGCTTTATGATATATTAATAAAGGGGCGACTTGTAGGATCCTCTGAGCCATTGTATGATCTACTTAGTTATATTCAAGCACGCGAAGAACATCCTGTTATTCAAGCAGGGCTCGTGAGTATTGGAGTATCCAAAATTCAACCATTCACCGAAGGCAATGGAAGATTTTCACGCCTCTTGTCTTATCTTTTTCTTTACAAATTAGGATACGATGTTCGTGGATTGATTGGATTTGAAACTGTCTGGTCGGAAGATAATGAGGTTTATTTTGGAGCAATTCGTACGGGGGTTGAAGCATCAAGTGTAACCATTTGGCTTGAGTATTTTGCAGGCAGTGTTGCAAAATACCTTGAAGAGGTATGCGAGAGAATTAAAGACTTAAGTCCTGATGGTCTGGGAATTAGCTCTTCCTTTTGGGATCTAAACGAAAGACAAAAGGTAATATTAGGTATCCTCGACCAACCAGGCGTCTCGATTACCAATAAAACAGTACAAAAAAGATTTAAAATTTCACAAATTACAGCATCCAGAGACCTTTCAAAATTAGCAATTCTAGGCCTTCTTTTTAGTCACGGTAAGGGAAGATCAGTTTATTACACCAAAGTTTAAGCTCCTCAAAATCGTGGCTAATGTCCAAGTTTAAAGGCTTTCAATATTTAATTGTACGACGCAAGTAATGTTATCTATTAGACTTGCTAATTTGACAACCCATAAAGCGTGGAATATCATTAGGTTAGCTGTCCATGAAAAAAATAATTACAGTAGTTCTAATCAGCTTTTGTCTATTTTTAGTTGCTTCGAATCATCGATTACACGCTCAGACAGATGTTTCTGGCGGAATAGCATTACCAATCGTAATAAACGATACAAATGTCAAAGATGGAGACATAATAACTGCAACATCAGAAGGATACAAGCTCAGTAATTATGCTTATGATCCTTCCGTTATCGGCGTTGTCAGCGATAACCCAGCGGTATCACTAGAG
>JBBUBI010000030.1:0-30891 GCA_038058335.1 Patescibacteria group bacterium | reverse complement strand
AAAATCAGACCTGTAATCAAAGCAGGAAGAGCTTTGGTCAGAGTATCAACTATTAATGGTCCTATTAAGAAAAACGATTACATCACAGCTTCTCTTATCCCCGGAGTAGGACAAAAATCCGACGTAAATGGCTTTGTGATTGGTATTGCGCTTGAGAATTATGAGAATACTAATTCAAACGCTATAAGTAAAATATATGTATCAGTGGATCCGCACTATAATGCAAGCTTTATCGCCGTGAGAACCAATCTGATTCAAAATCTAAAGAGCGTTACCGGAACACCGCTTCTATCCCCTCTCACGACATTACGTTACATTCTGGCCGCTTTGATAACAATCATCTCATTTGTTCTTGGATTTATCTACTTCGGTCGAATTGCCCGCACGGGAGTTGAAGCCTTGGGTCGTAATCCTCTTGCGGCGCGTATGATACAATTCGGAATTATTCTCAATGTTCTCCTTACTGCCGGAATTGTCCTGGTTGGAATCGGAATTTCTTATTTAATCCTTATTTTGTAATTCTACGAATTTATCGTCTGAGAGGTTTTAAGATTTACTTTACTTTAAGAAATATGCAGGGTAGAATTATTATATGAACATAAATCCTGTTGTTTTTTTTGATATGGCAATTTCCCTCTTTGTTGTCTCAATTGCTTTGGCTGCAATGGCGATCTCGTATACCCGTGTTCTCAAAAAACTTATTTCTCATCAGGAAAAATATGACGATCTTCTCGATAAAATAAACGAAAAAGAGCTTGATTTGCTCGAAGAAGCACGAAGAAAAAGCACTGCAATAGTAGAGGAAGCGACGCTTAAAGCTCAACGCATAATTACAGAAGGAGATACGCTAAACATTAACACAAAAAACCTGCTTGAAAAATCTCTGAATGCTCTCATTCGGGAGCAAACTGCAATCTTTGAAAAAACATCTCAAAACTTCCTGGAAAGTTATAAAAATGAACTTTCAATAGTCCAAAATAGGACTATCGAAATAGCAAGGAATGTATCAAAAGATATAGAAGAAGATACTATTTCTGAAGTTAAAGATTTTGACAATATTCTCGCAAAAGAAACTATCCAGGGACAAAAAATTGTCGGGGAAAAAATTGAAGAAGAGTTTAGTCATGCAAAAAAACAGGTTGAGGAATATAGAACTGAAATGCTTGAAAAGGTTAATAAAAACATTTATGAGCTTCTTGAGAAAATCTCCAAAACAGCTATAGGAAAAAGTCTCGCGATGTCCGATCATCAGGCTTTGATCCTCGACGCTTTGGAAAAAGCTAAAAAAGACGGTATAAAAAATTAATTCTTAAGATGAATGATAAAAATTCTATTCATAATGAAACTCAAGCCTACACAAGAACTGTCCAAGAAGCAGAAAATTTCTCCTCATGTATTGACATAATTCTTTCAAATATCTTTGAGTTAAAGAATAAAAACATTGATCAAATTCTATCACAATTACCCGATTCATCAGCTCACACAATAAAAAAAATCCTGACTGATAACAAAGTTGATTCAGCAGACCACACGGCAATCGAGAACGTGCTTTTGAAAGCAAAAGAGGAAATAAAAAATCTAAAAATAGCGAAGATTACACTTGCAATAGATCCTTCCGAAGACACGATTAGTCTTATCTCAGATTGGATAAATAAGAACCTCGGAGACGGAATTATCCTCGACTTAAGCAAAGATGAATCTATCCTCGGCGGAGTAATTATTTCAATAGATGGGGTTTATAAAGACCAATCGCTTAAGAAAAATTTGGAAGAACTTTTTATCAAAAGAAAATCTGAAATTCTAAGTTCTTTTCTTCATAAATGAAAAACTTCACTGCCTATCTCAACGAAATAGAGGAAATCGGATATGTCGAGCAAGTTGCAGACGCAATTATTTACGTGAGCGGGCTTCCCCATGCAAAACCTGAAGAGATCGTAATATTTGAGACAGGAGAATTTGGACAGGTATTTACTATAGATTCTGACGTAATTGAAATCCTTGTTTTTTCCAAAAGCTCAATAAAGCCTGGGATTAGAGTTGTCCGAACCAATGAGATTCTTAAAGTCCCCGTGGGATTTGAGCTTTTGGGAAGAGTTATTGATTCTTTGGGAAACTCAATCGATAACGCAAAGCCACTCAAAACACCTAAAACCATAAGCCCGGTAAATATCCGGCCTTCAGGAATAACCACCCGTAAAGCGATAACCAAGCCCCTAGAAACAGGCGTACTGATAGTTGATCTTGCTATTCCTTTGGGGCATGGGCAAAGAGAACTGATCGTCGGAGACAGAAAAACAGGAAAAACAAGCTTCCTGACTAAGACTATTCTCAATCAAACAAACCGCGGTAATATCTGCATATATGCCGCAATTGGTAAGAAAAAACTAGACGTAAAGAAGATCGAAGAGTACTTCGCAAAACATAAAGTTCTGGACAAAATGGTAATAGTAGCCTCGGGATCTGAGGATGCAACCGGACTTACATATCTTACTCCATATACCGCAATGGCCATAAGCGAATATTTTCGGGACCAAGGAAAAGATGTTCTACTAGTTCTTGATGATTTATCGGCTCACGCTAAATTCTACAGAGAAGTCTCGCTCCTTGGAAGAAGATTTCCGGGAAGAAATTCCTATCCGAGTGATATTTTCTACACTCATGCAAAGCTTATGGAACGGGCAGGAAATTTTATTACAGAAAAAGGAGAAGCATCTATTACCTGCCTAGCAGTCGCTGAAACCGCCCAGGGGGATTTATCAGGATATATCGAGACTAACCTAATGTCTATGACTGACGGTCATTTATATTTTGACAAAGATCTGTTTTATCTAGGCAGAAGGCCTGCGATAAATCCTTTCCTATCTGTTACTCGTGTGGGAAGGCAAACACAGACTAATCTAAGACGCGAGATAAATCGTGAAATAATAAGCTTCTTAAATCTTTACGAAAAAATGCAAAGCTATATTCATTTTGGGGCCGAACTAAACGAGAACATAAAATCTACATTATCAACAGGAGCGAAAATTATTCAATTTTTCAGCCAATATACAGATGAAGTTATTCCCATAAATCTCCAGATTGTTCTGTTCGCAATGCTCTGGGCTGATTTGTGGTCTGGCAAAGAACTAATTGTAATAAGAGAAGACATGCAAAAAATCATAAAAGCATATAGATCTGAACCCATTATTCAAGAAAAGGTTGAGGAAATTGTAAAAATTGACGCTTTCAACAAAATTCTAGGCGCAATAAGAATTCAAGGACCGGAAATAATTCAAGTTTCACAAAAATATGGTAAGTAGTCGAGAAGCAAACGAAGAATTTGGCAGGATTTCATCTTTCAAGAACATACTTGAAACTTATGAGGAAATCGCGGCTTCCAGAATGCAAAATACAAGATCCTCAGTACTTGAAGGACGAAATTTTATTGAAGAACTGAATTATATATTTCAGCAGGTAAAATCATCCTACAAAGATCAGATGGCAGAAATTATGAAGAAAAAGCATATCAAAGATTCTAAAGAATTTACTTTTATTGAGCGAAATAGTAGAACTTTGTTCGTTCTTTTGTCCTCAAATACAGGACTCTACGGAGACATTGTGCGAAAAACCTACAATCTCTTCGTTGATCTTATTAAAAAAGAAAGAGCCGATGCTTCGATTGTGGGAAGAACCGGAGTTGAAAGCTTCCAGAATGCAGGAATAGATGTTCCTTTTTCTTACTTTGACATGCCTGACAGTAGCGTAGACAATAAAGCGTTGAAAAAAATTGTTGCACATATAATTCAGTATCAGCGTGTCTTCGTAGTATATGGAAGATTTGAAAATGTTATTTCCCAAGAGCCAATCGTAACAAGCATTTCAGGAGACCCACTTCCCCAAGAACAGGCAGGAACAAGAGTAAAGTATTTCTTCGAACCATCTCTTGATAAGATTATGGAGTTTTTTGAAGCCGAAATATTTGCGTCCCTTTTTGAACAAACAATATTTGAATCTCAGCTTGCCAAGTTTGCATCTAGGATGACCTCTCTTGAGCTAAGAGTTGAGAATATTAGGGATATACTTAAGAAGATCAACCTTGAAAAAGAAAAGATAAGACATAGAGTTATGAATAAAAAACAGCTTGAAACTTTCTCAAGCATGGCATTGTGGACATAATGGATAAAAATTACGGTAAGATAAGAAAAATTCAGGGACAGATAATTGATGTAGAATTCTCTGGTGATCCGCCAAATATCCACGATCTTCTTGTGCTTGAAGAGGACAAAGAAACAAAAATGGAAGTCATAAAGTCCTCTGGGCCATCTACATTTTTCTGCTTGTGTCTATCGCATACGATCAATCTTTACCGTGGAGCAAAAGTTATAAATACTAAAAATCCAATTATGATTCCTGTCGGAGAAAACGTACTTGGAAGAGTCATGGATATTTTTGGTGAAGAAATTGACGGACAGGGCAAGATTGAATCTCCTGAGAAAAGATCAATCTACGGAGCTTATCCTGCTTACAGCGATCTCTCAACTCATCAAGAAATACTTGAAACCGGAATCAAAGCAATAGATTTTTTCTCTCCTATTGTCAAAGGAGGAAAGATAGGGCTTTTTGGAGGCGCAGGAGTGGGAAAAACACTACTTCTTACTGAAATCATACATAATGTCATTATTCTCAAAAAAGACAGCCAAAAAAAGAATGTATCTGTCTTTGCAGGTGTAGGAGAAAGAACCAGAGAGGGTCAAGAGCTCCATCAAACACTTACCGAACAGAAAGTTCTCTCTTCAGTATGCCTTGTTTTCGGACCCATGGGAGAAAACCCAGCTCTTAGATTCCTCACAGCATATACTGCGGCTACAGTCGCTGAGCATTTCAGGGACAATATGAATAAAGACGTCTTGTTCTTCATAGATAATGTTTTTCGTTTCGCCCAGGCCGGTAACGAATTGGCTGTTCTTATGAATACTATTCCCTCAGAAGACGGCTATCAGGCAACCCTAGCCTCTGAGATGGCATCTTTTCACGAAAGACTTGTGTCAGTTGGTGATAATGCCATAAGTTCAGTTGAAGCAATTTATGTACCAAATGATGATATTCTAGATCAAGGAGTTCAGGCGATATTTCCGTATCTGGACTCGACAGTTATATTATCCAGAAGTATTTATCAGGAAGGACATCTCCCTGCAGTTGATCTTATCTCTTCTACTTCATCCAATCTGGATCCGGAGCTTGTCGGTCAGCTTCACTATGAAGTTGCACCGCGTGCGCAGAATTTGCTTAAGGAAGCAGTTGAACTTGATCGAATCGTATCTTTGGTAGGAGAAGCTGAACTATCCCCTGATGATAAGCTCAAATACAGAAGAGCAAAGAAACTTCGCAATTACATGACTCAGCCATTCTATGTTGCAGAGTCTCAAACAGGAAGACCGGGAGTTTATGTCCCCAGACTAACGACCGTTGCAGATGTTGACAATATATTAAGCGGAAAATGTGATGATATTCCTGAAGAAAAATTCCTTTATATTGGATCTTTGCAGAAAAAACCAAATGAATAACCCAAGCCCAAGCAATAAACATCTAGTTCTCAAAATACAAACCAAAGAAGGTATAGCCTTTAATGAAGAAGTAAGCGCTATAACATCTTTCAATGATAAAGGTATATTCGATGTACTCCCCCAACACGAAAATTTTATTTCCATTATTAAAAACCAAATTATCATTCACTTGCTGGATGGTAAGACAAAAGAAATGAAAATCGATCATGGAGTGCTCATGGTCTCAGAAAATGAAGCGCAAGTATTTCTTGGAATGACAGATGTCCTTTCTCAATCTGCTAATCAGACTGAAAATCAAACACCGACTCCGTAATTCGCCTTTTGCTTAGTCTTAATTTTGTCTTCATTTAGTGTATCAAAATGTTCTTTAATGAAATTAAATGTATCAATCGGATCCTGAGTATTTACAAAAACTCCTGTCCCAATTTCAAATCCTCCGAGAGATTTTACACGCGGAATTATCCTCAGATACCAATTTTCTCCCGAATGTATATAAAAATTGAAAGGAAATTCGTGACCGTGGCGAAGATCCAGGATTCGAATAAGCTTGTTTAAGATTGTTGCCAGAGCTGTAATTTCTTCATCCGAAATTTCTCCAAAACTTCTGCCTTGCTCTTTTGGATTTACCCAAACCTCGTCAGGCCACTGGCTGGTTGTGGGACACGAAACAGAAAATAAACTCGCATCAAACTTGTATTCGCCTTCATTAAGAAGCGGGGTATCAAGATTTACCTCGCGGGGAATTACCACAAGCTGTGTATGAGGATGCGGAATGCTCTCTCCGCCAGCTTCACCCCTGTTATGAAAGATATAAACCTGACCTTTATTCTTATGCTCATTGTATCTTTGCTTATAAGCTTCGATGATGGTAGCGATATGATCTACGGGTAGTTCGTCGAAATTCTTGTGATGATCGGGAGAATGGATTATGAGTTCGTGAATAGGCGCAAATGGAAATTTGTTCGGTATTACTCTTGTCTGCCAATTCGAATCCCCAGACTCTCCGCCCCCGCCTGCCTCGCTAGCGCTCGCGTTGCGGGCAGGAATCCTAAACAAATCGGGATCTTCTCTTTCTCTTCCCGGGCAAAACGGACAAAAAGGCTTTGTTTCATGAGCCACATCAGGCCTAGTAGATCTCCTGGGAGCAAGTATCACCCACTTGCCTGTAATTTTATCCTGAAGAAACTTAAAATCCCCCACAACCTCAATCCTAAATTGTTAACTGTGAATAGTCAATAACAAATTGCTAGAAATTTTCTCAGTCTAAAAGATAGTTTATAGCTACTTGAATGCTTGAAATATCCCAGATATGATTGCATAGCCTGATTGAAAGAATATTCCGAGATGACTCCGTTCTCCAAATCTTTAGATTTTTCATATATCTTTCTAAAAGCTCTCTTCTTGGTTTTTGTTCTAGGCAGCATATAATGCGGTAAAACAATATATCCTAAAAAATCTATTCCCCATTTCAAATTTCTTAAGATAATCTTTTTCGGATGAAGCTCTAGCTTAAGATTGTCCTTCAAAAATACTGCAAGTATACTGGTATACCTGTAATAGGTATCCTTGTTTGAGTCAAGAATTATGAAGTCATCTGCATACCGCAGGTAACATTTTATCTTCAAATTGTTTTTAATAAACTGGTCTAATTCATTTAGGTAAATATTTGCGAATATTTGTGATGTCAAATTGCCAAGAGGAATCCCCTTTAGGGGCTCAACCCCTATTTGAAATGAATCGATAACTTCACCTATCAGCCAAAGAATATTTTTGTCTTTTATTTTCTTTTCAATTAAGTTTTTTAAAATGTTGTGGTCAACGCTTGCGAAGAATTTTTTAATATCAAGTTTTAAAGCCCAGCAAGGTCTTGTATAGTTTCTTGAAACTTTTCTCGTAAAGCTCTCAAGCCTTTTCACTCCTTTGTGCGTACCCCTATCAAGTCGGCAGGAGTATGAATCATAGATAAAAATTTTATCAAAGATACTATAGAGATATTTATACAGAAGATGATGAACAACTCTATCTTCGACTCTTGCTTTGTGAATATGGCGTCTCTTGGGATCCGCAACGTAAAAATCTTGATAACCTCCGTGCCTGTATATTTTGTTTTTCAATCTTTGGTGGAGATCAAACAAATTGTCTTCAAGTTTATAGGCAAACTCTCCTACATCTTTTTTCCTTCTCTTTCCTCTTACAAACTCATCCCATGCTTGAAATAAATTCTCAATTTTAATAAGATCTTCGTATGTCATTTAAAAAAGCAGATAATTCTGTTCACACACACACACACACACACCGATAGTATTTTTGATATACCGATATTCTCGAAGCTTTATGAGTTTTATAAAGAAACATACCAAGTTCTAAAAAAATTTCCTCAGCGTGACAGGTACTCTTTGGGTCAGAAAATTGAAAGCTCGATTCTCGAAACTTTTGAACTTCTTTCGAAAACAAATGCTATCGATAAAACAAAAAAACTAGAAATATTAGAAAGTGCTAATTCAAAAATCGATCTCATAAAAGTTCTTATAAGACTTTCGAAAGACAATAATTGTATTAATAAGGAAAGCTATCTTAATCTTCAAGAAAATCTTCATGAAATTGGTAAAATGGCAGGAGGCTGGATTCGTTATCTTAAAAATGCCTGAGAGACTATCGCAAGACGCAGAACCAAACTTCGGATTGGCATTGTCAACCCTGTTGTAGTTCACCTTCGGCTTGTCATTCCACAAGTTAAGATAGGCAGCGTCATCAGACTCAACGTGTTGTATTTTTCTCCGTCAACAAATCCCACTGAAGATTTCAAAAGATCTCTTCTGTATTTTATCCTCCTCGTTTTTTTTGAAAAAAAAGAAATAAGAGAAAAATACGGAGTATTCCAGGAATTTATCCATACTCTCCTTCACCGCATTGGTGAAGAATTCTGATGGAACGAATCCAGCCCTGGAAGATTTCGGCGCTCTCCTGAGCAACTCAGGAAGAATCATTAACCTACACTCAGTAGTATTAAACAGAATTTTAAATCAAAATTCAAGAAGACAAAAAGAAGAAAGATTCAAAGGTCAAAATTAAACTCTCCCGCAAGACGCAGAAACAAACCCCGGATTGGCATGGCCAACCCTGCCGTAGCACACCTCCGGCCGGTCAAACCACACGCCAAGACAGGCAGCGTCAACAGACCCAACGCTTGTCCCTGGAAGATCAATAGAGTGATCTTTTAAGATTTCAGGACGTGCTATAAAAAGAGCGATACCGTCAAATATAGTAGCTCCTCTTTCATCTTTTGCTAAGGCTTTTCTGACATTCTCAACGCTTTTGTTAAGATTTCCTTTTCCATCCTGCATCCATGTGGTATAAGGCTTATCTGGAGTTTTGTATTTATTCGGGTCTTTACTCCAGTCGGCAATTTTTAATTCTCCTAAATAATAATTTAATTTGGCAAGTGCCGCTTGCTCTTGTGGGAGTATTCTTGTCTCCACGATTACAGGAATATCAAATCTTCCATTAAATGCTTCTGGTTGGGGTTCAAATTTTGGCAAGGAATCTAAATACTCTTCTTCTGTCAGCCCTAGCTTAGTATGAAAGCCAAAATCGATGTATCTTTGGCTCTGGCGCATCCATTCCTGATTTAGGTTTAATTTTGGCTCTACTGCAATATCTGGTACGGGAGTTAATAAAGCTCCAGCCGCAAGTTCTGCAGTCTGCACAGAAGACTCTAGAAGAGCCTTTTCGATAGGTGCAAGATTTTTATTTTGGGAGAGAATATCTCTTCCTGCTTTTGCCCATTCAATCATAGATATGCTTTATATCATAACTATAAGATGCTGTCAAGGTTTAATTGTCAAAAGTTAACTGTCAATTGCTAAGTGCTATCTCGTAGCTTCGAGGGCTGATTTTACGAATTCCTGAGTCCAAACATAAATATTTTTATTTTCAAGCTCCTCTGCCATTGATCTTATCCTTCTTACTTTTTCCTCCTTTGACATCACAAGCCCTGTTTTGATTGCATCCGCTACTTCATCTATATCGTAAGGGTTTACGATCAAAGCGTCTGTAAGATCAATTGCTGAGCCTGCAAATTGAGAAAGTACAAGCATTCCCGGTTCTTTTTCTTTCGACGATGCGATCACAAACTCCTTCGATACCAGATTCATTCCATCATCAAGCGGAGTAACCAGACAAATCTTGGATTTTTGGTAAAACTTGATAACGTCCTCGCGGCTAAAAGTATGGTAAATGAGATGAATCGGAAGCCAATTGTTTCTTGCGTATTTGAGATTTATTTCGCGTATTAAATTCTTTATTTCAGCCTTAAGCTTCTGATATGAAGGTATTGCCTCCCTGGAAGGAGCAATTATTCCTACATAAACTGCTTTCCCTATATATTGCGGGTTCTTCTCAAAAAATTTATCAATCGCTACCAAACGTGACGTTAAGCCTTTTGTATAATCAAGCCTGTCTATACCTACAATTACGTTATTCTTCTTGAAAAACTCATCAAGAATATTTTTCTTACTTGATTTATCCTTTTTTCCGATAAACGTATTTACAATACTAGTTATTACTGTCTCGGCAGGAGCGTCTTCCAAGAGTCCTTTTATTACATCTACGTCAATTCCCATCGGAAGATTTTTGACCGTAGTAACTCTTTTCTTGTAGTAAATCCTATTCGTCTCTTCATCAATTCTCACTTCAAGCTCACGTCTTACAGTGTCTAGAAAATTACGCACCTGATAACCTCTGTGGAACGCCAGAAAATCACAGCTAAGCAAGCTCTCGAGTATCTCAATTTTTTGCGGAAGAATTCTGAATATTTCCCACGTAGGCCATGGTATGTGCCAGAACATTCCAATAGTCACGCCTTTGGGCTTTTTTAGCATGCTGGGGACTAATGAAAGCTGGTAGTCATGGACCCAAATGAATGAATTTGGCTTAATTTCTTCATTTATCGCTTTGGCAAAGTATTGATTTACTTTCTGATAATTCGCAAACCATTTTCTTTCAAATACAGGCCTTTCATAAGCGATGTGACAAAGCGGCCATAAAGTCTGGTTGGAATATCCGTCATAATAATCTGCGCGCTCTTTTTCGCTTACAAAAACTCTTTTTAAATAATAATTTCCCAAGTCTCCTTTAATCTCGACTTTATTCCCCCGGCTTACTACCTCCTTATCCTCTTTTGTTCTTCCCCTTCCGATAAAAACTGCATTCGCTACCTGAGCAATTGGATCAAGCGCAACTGATACTCCGCCTGCAGGTATGAATATATTCTCGCTACCATCTTCATTTCTTTTTTGGTGAATTCGAGGCTCAGCATCAGCAGCAAGGATGAAATGTAACTTCTTTTTATCAAGAAAGCTTTTTAGCTCCTCAGGTTTCATTTTTTTAAAATTATAAGTTAAACTAATTTTGCAAATGGATTATACCTATGTTATTTCTTTTTGGCAATCAGTTCTTTTAGAACTAAGAAAATAAAAATTATCAGAGAAAACTGCCTCTTAATTCTCCAGGGCTGATTAAGAAGTCTGAAAAACCATTCTAGTCCAAAGTCCTGCATCCATTTCGGAGCACGCTTCACTTTTCCGCTTATGAAATCGAATGCTCCTCCAACTCCAATGGTTATTTTTGCAGGAAGACTTTGCAAATTTTCAGCAATCCAAAGCTCTTGTTTTGGAGAACCGAATGCTACAAATAAAATATCGAGCTTCTCGTTTTTGGTTTTTTCATTTATGACTCCCAGAGTTGAAGTATCAGGATTTCCTTCATGAACCAGTCCAATTTTCAGTCCGGGGTATTTTTTCAGCAAGCACTCTGCGGTTATCTCTGCTACTCCAGACCCTCCCCCTAAAAAGCCCACTGTTATAGGCTGATCCACATTGTCCTTACAGACATTTTCAATCAAATCTACACCCGTAATTCGCTCTCCAACTGGCGTTTTGAGAGCCTTACCCGCCAGCAGTACCCCTACTCCGTCTGTCAAAGCTAAATCTGCGTCATTCAATACTCTTTTGTACCTAGTATCACCCTTGGCAAGCATTACCAGCTCCGGATTTGGGGTTACAAAATACCGGTTTTTGTGATCCTTTTTGACAATTTCCCTAATATACTCTAGGACTTGAGTCAAATTGACGTCAGAGAATCCGGTTCCCAAAATCATATTTTTCTCAAATCCTGAAATCTTACTATAAGTTTTTTTCATTATTATTTACTTCTAATTTAATTCCCTATTGGGTATTTTATTTATTCAAATTATGAACTTACTGACCAAAGCTACAGCTTTAATTTCGCTATCAAATCTTGACTATATACTATAAATCTATTCATTTGTGAAAATTTGGGTTTATTTTGTTCCATTCTGATTGAGTTTGAATTTATGTTTGAGAATTATAGGATAAAATTGCTGAGGTTTCAAGTAAGTCTTTGTTATTTATTTCTTGCAATGCTTCTTTTGTAAAGTTCTATATTTTCAAGAGCAACGCCTGTTCCGCGGACTACACAAAGAAGAGGATCTTCAGCCAGATGGCACGGAACTCCTGTAAGCTTGGTTACCAGTTTATCAAAGTTCTTAAGAAGTGAAGTTCCTCCGCTCATTACAACTCCTTTATCAATTATATCACTTGCAAGCTCTGGAGGCGTCTGCTCCAAAACTCCCTTTACTCCAGCAACTATATCGAGAAGAACCGGCTTGATTGCTTCATTTACCTGCTCTTCTGTAAGCTCTATCGTACGCGGAAGACCGGTAATACTATCCCTCCCTCGTATTTCTATTTTATTCACTTCTTTGGAGTTTGGATCGATAAGTGCGTTTCCTAAATCTATCTTAATCTGTTCTGAAGTTCTTTCTCCAATCAACAGATTGAACTTTCTTTTTACATAGAGCGCAATAGACTCATCCACTTTATTTCCGCCTGAACGGACTGAATTATGAACCACAACGCCGCCTAAAGAAATTACTGCACATTCCGTCGATCCTCCTCCAATGTCCACAACCATATGCCCTGCAGGTTGGGCAATCGGAATTTTAGCACCAATAGCCGCGGCAAGAGGTTCTTCAATCAGATAAGCAGTCTTCGCTCCTGCAGCCATTGTCGCATCAAGTACTGCACGTCTTTCGACTTGAGTGACACCTGATGGGATGCATATCATTACTTCAGGCTTGAAAAATCTGGATTTACCTGCTGCTTTGTCTATAAAATATGACAGCATTGCTTCTGTAATCGTATAGTCAGCTATTACTCCGTCTCGAAGCGGCCTTAGTGCAATGATATTACCAGGAGTTCGTCCGAGCATTTCCTTGGCTTCCTTGCCCACAGCAACCACTTTATTTTCCTCAGCAGTTACAGCAACCACAGTAGGTTCATTTAGGACAATTCCTTCACCCGCAAGATAAACAAGTGTATTAGCTGTGCCTAAATCAATCCCTATACGCTTAGAAAGCATAAAGCCTCCTTGTATTTGCTGCCTGCCCCGCATAAACGCCCTTGCGATGCGTGGACGTAGACCACGAGAGCAAGTAAGTTCTATGTGGGGTACCGAGATCTATTCCGATTCTTTTGGATAACATAGTTTTTAAATCCTGAATTTGAAATTCTAAATCCGAAATAAACTCCAATTTTCAAACTTCCAAATTCTCAAAACGTTTTGGATTTTTGATTTTGTGATTTTGATATTATTTAGAATTTAGATATTAGTGCTTAGAATTTTTAATCAAATATATCAAAACATCCCATTAATATATCAATTCTATTTTCTGCCTCGTATCGATTATACGTATACTTTTTTGCTCTTGCAATACCCTTTCACGGGAATACTTTTGCAATCTCGATCCTGACCAGAAAATAGGAAGCCAACTTGCTATGTATTTGCAGGCGCGGTATAATTCAGAGTATGAAAAAGGTTGCCCTTACCTCTCTCGTGCTTGGCCTTCTCATTCTCGTAACCATCGGTGTCGTATTGTACGGGCGAGGATATAGATTTTCATTTGACAACGGCAGAGCAGATCTTGCTGGAACCGGACTTCTAGTCGCAACAAGTAGCCCAGATGGTGCACAAGTATTCATAAACGACCACCTCACAACTGCAACTGATAATACTATCAATCTATCTCCCGGTGAATACAACGTAAGAATCGTAAAAGAAGGATTTTTTTCATGGCAGAAAAAAATCATAATTGAAAAGGGTGAAGTGTCCAAGGCTGACGTCTTGCTTTTTCCCACAGCCCCCAAGCTTGAAAGTATCACAAATTTAGGCGTGAATGATCCGATCATGGATCCTTCCAGAACCAAAATCGCATACACTGTCTCGGGTCAAATAGCTAAAAAGAATGGAGTCTATATTCTCGACATGACCAACAGACCAATTCTTACTCTTCAAGGTGCATCATCTCAAATCGCAGACGAATCAATCGCTCCGCTCTCATCTGCCAAACTTAGCTGGGCACCAGATGGATCTGAATTAATAGCTTCTACTTCCGCTCAGGCTGTTTCATCAAGCTATCTTCTAAGGCCCACTTCTTTTAACGACAATCCAAGTGACATTACAGCAACGCTTCTGAGCGTTGAGACTGAGTGGGTTAGGATCAAAACAGACAGGGATAGGTCTCAGATGAACAGCCTTCCTTCAAAAATAAGAGCCGTCGTTAGAAATAATTTTAAAGTGGTCGCTTTTGCTGATGATGATTCGAAAATTCTTTACGAGGCTTCGAACTCAGCAACACTTCCAATTATTATTAATCCGAGGCTGATTGGCGTTAATTCAACCCCTGAGAAA
Source organism: Patescibacteria group bacterium (assembly GCA_038058335.1). Classification (GTDB taxonomy): domain Bacteria; phylum Patescibacteriota; class Microgenomatia; order Levybacterales; family UBA12049; genus JBBTVO01. The sequence continues at coordinate 16,579 of JBBUBI010000030.1, read as the reverse complement.
AGAGATATCAAAAAAGGCTCAATTTATGTCTACGACGCAAAAGAGGACAGAAATTATCTGATTAGAGACGCTCTCAATCCAGAAATAGAATCACTAATGTGGCTTCCCGACTCAGAACATCTGATTTATGTGCATGACAAAAATATAAACATAATGGAATTCGACGCTGCTAATGATACGAAAATATACGCAGGGCCATTCCTAGATAAATACGTATTCCCGTGGCCGGATTCTTCAAAAATAGTCATTCTTACAAATCTCGGCAACACCAACACTCCTCCAAATCTCTATACAATAAGCCTCAAGTAGCGGATAGCAAATAGCGTATAGCAAATAGTTAAAGAGAATCTGCTCCTATTTTATTCGCCACTCCGCCGATGAATACATAAAGGATTGCCTCATTTTTGCGATTGAAACATTAGGGCGTTAAGTTTTTATGACCGAGCGAAACAGGGGGAACCGACCAGAATTGTGTCGAGGGGGCGTAATCACCCGTTGAGCGAGAGAATAAAAATAGCCCGGTTTCATTTCGCAAAGAGTTTTGGTTCTTTTGCGGAAAAAGAACAAGAAGAAATTTTTCGGCAAAAAGTACACAGAAAATTAAACTAGTGGCTAGTTGCTAATTTTCTAGTTTTTTGGTTCGGCAAATACCAATAATCTTTTCCATGTAGTCCCTGGCGGGTAACACGTCTGAAGAATTAGAACTTCCTTGCCTGTATTGCTTTGTGTAATAAATGACACATCATCCGCATCTACAACCCTAGACTCTTTAACTACGTAATTGTGCCTCTGGTTTTCAAAATAAACAACTATATCATCCCCAGGCGATAAATCTTTTAGCAAATAAAAAATCGCGTTATAGCGCCCGACATCCCAGAAATTATCAGTTGAGTGCGCGAACATATAAATATTTCCCTTCATTCCGGGGAAAAAAGTACCCGATGAATGCGCCACTCCCTCTGAAAGAATCTTTAGGAATTCGTTCTCATTCGAAGGATCGATATTGGAGAAAACCTTAGCACTTGCTCCAATCTTCGGTATCAGAATACTAAAATCTGTATCTTTGGGTATCAATATCTGTTCTTTGGGACCTGCGATCAAATCCCCCAATCCTCCGCCTGATGAAACGGCATTTGATTTACTGATGAGCTCTCCAAATGGCGTTTCCTCATCAGGCGCTGCATATGTAATTCCCCTTGCCTGAGCAATGCGAAAATATACTTCGAAATAAAGAGATGGTCCAAAAGTAGCAAGGACACCGAAGATTGCGAATAAAAGCAGAAAGTTCCCTATCGTCCTTAGGATCAAAAAACGAATTATTTCACCCCGACTCATATTTTCAATTCTACTTTCTTTTGTGCTAGAATACAATTAATTGTCCCTGTAGCTCAATGGATAGAGCAGTCGCGTCCTAAGCGATCGATGGAGGTTCGATTCCTCTCAGGGACGCTTTTTTCGGGGTGTAGTGAATCGGCATCACGCATCGTTCGGGACGATGAGACACTGGGTTCAATTCCCAGCACCCCGACATTTTATGGTAAAATAATTCTATTATGTTAGACTCGGAATTTGATTCATCAGATAAATCAGAACAAGACAGTAAGCCTTTTGACCCTAAAGTTGATTTGACATCGACAAACTTCAAGTTGGTAAGAAATACGATTACATGGTACCCGCATTTGCGTGTCTCACTTGCAAGCGATGCTGATGTATGCTGGCCAGACAGAAATCTACCAACACTTTTAGGTAATGTCGAAGCTGAGAGCGCGTTAGAGTATGTCAGAAAAACTGCCCCCAATATTCTTACTACAGAACATCTGATTGGAACACTAGAATATGCTGCGGCAATTAGAAGAGTCTTCCCTGGAATAACAGCTGAACAATTGAATAGTGTCAAAACCGATTTGCACAATGATGAAGGATTGTTAGACTCAGCCAGAAAAACATTCCATTATGCACGTGAACAAGATCCTCAAGATAATACTCGATTACTAGAAATGCTTTCAATTGCTGCTCGACTTGAAGAAATAGCTCCAGACAGTAAATATAGAGCGACGCTTACAGAAGAGGAGTTGGGAAAGTTAAAAGGACTTGTAAATCGTTTTTTTGAAGATGAATATTTTAAGAAAGCTTTGAATGAAATAGATCCGGTTACCAAGTTCAATAAAAAAATTGATTCTATAGTACAAGCAGCTGCAGATTTAAAGTCTGTAGATCCTCAAAAAGATTACCAACCTCCTGTAACTAGAGACCAATGGTCAGCTATTAAACACCAAATATCGGTTGGGCTTAAGTCAGCTAAACATAGGAGCATGGCCATGAAGCTTGCCAAAAACGCTTCAATTTTGGCTAATTAATCAGGCAGGGGGTTCAATTCTCAGCGCCTCGACAATCTATTTCTGGTATAATATGTTTATGAATTATTCATGGTATACCAATACAAAGAGTAAAAAATCTCCCGATACTATTCATCAAATATTAGCCTTTGGCAGTCTTTCCGACATAAGGTCTCTCAAAAAGATAATAGGAAGAGAGAAATTAAAAGCCCTTTTTCTTAAATACCCTAAAAAAATATATAGCGCACCTCTTCTCAATTTTGTTAAAAATATTATCTTACACATATCTTCGATTGATGAAAAAAAATATCTTAAAAATACACCCAGGCGTATTGGATAAAAAACGCCAAGTTGTTTTAAACAAGCTTCTCCCTTTCACAAAGGATTATGTTCTAAGTGGCGGGACCGCCTTGGCACTGCAACTATCTCATCGCAAATCATTTGATTTTGATTTTTTCAGCACCTCTTTGATACCCAAAAATCTTCCCGAGAAACTTTCCGGAGCATTGCCAATCAATAATATTGCTGTTGACAGCGCTGAGGAGTTCACTTTTTTTACCACGGGCAGCATCAAAATTACCTTTCTTTACTACCCCTTCGGCCATTTATTCCCTATAGAAACGCTTGCGAACGGATTAAAATTATTTGGGATAAAGGACATCGCAATAAAAAAGGCCTATACAATCGGGCGAAGAGGAGAATACAGAGATTACTTTGATCTTTATACGATACTAAAAAACGGCTATATTGACTTATCAAAGCTTATATCTGCCGCTAAGAAAATCTACGGAAGTGTTTTTGAAGAGAAAATCTTTTTAACGCAGCTAATTTATTTTGATGATTTAACAAATTTTGACATTATTCCGGTGTCCGGCTCAGAGACTCCCAAACCGGAAGAGCTAAAATGCTTTTTTGAAAATTTAATCAAGAATTATGTGTAATTCCCTCCACCCCAACCCAAGCTTATGCTAAAAGTTCCATATATTAAACAGCCCGACAATAGCTCTTGCGCGCTTGCCTGTTATTACATGGTAGCTAAGCATTTCTTTCCGCAAGTCTCATTTGACGAAATCGCAAAGATTTCAGACTGGAAACCCGGCTATGTAGTCTGGGCTTTTAAATTCTGGCTTTGGATAATGGATAAAGGAATTAAAATTATCGAGTATGACAGCACAGGCTATGAGGTTTGGGCAGAAGAAGGATTGGAGGGCTTAAGAAAATCAACATCTGAAAAAGAATTTAATTATTACTTGACGCATAGCTTTGACCTGGAATCTTACTCAAAGGACATAAGAAAAATGCTTAAACATCCTAACTTTACTTTTCATAGAAGAAAACCAACGTTTGAATTACTAGAATCTGCCGTAAAAAACGAGAGGGTCTGCGAAGTTGTACTTGATTCAAGAACCCTAAAAGGACGGGAGGGTTTTGCTCTTCACCGCGTAGTAATGCTTGAGGTAAGTAAAAATAGTGTTAGATTTCATGATCCGGCGGACAAACCAAATGTAAAAGTTAGTAAAGATTTATTTATAAAATCTTGGCTTGAGGCAGTTTCCGAATCCGAACTCTGCATCTACGAAAAATCTTAATTCCTCCGACCAATTAGCCGTAAAGTAGCGTGCCGAAGTAGATAGAAGCACCCAGAATTATTCCTAAAATACCGTTGCTGATTATTATCTTCTCCTTGTGAATAAATCCGTATGTAAGCCAGATACTTGAAGTAAATATATATGCAAGCCATGTTATTGAAGAAACTCCAGATGCATTATGCTTGGTATAAATATCAAAAAGCTGTGGAAGCGTAATAAGCGGCGAAGCAGTCGCGACGACCGCGATTACGAAATTTACGATCTTATGAAATACAGACTCTGGTGTTTTGTGTAATGGATGATGGTGCAGCATTCATCTATCATATACAAAATTTGATTTATTGACAATTAGAATTTACGGTTGTATTATTCCGATATGACAATTGCTGAAAAAGAAAGGGCAAGGGTTCTGGAGTTTAACGACAGACCAGGAAATCAGTTCGTCTTCGACAACTCAAATTCATATTATAGACCAAGAGAATATCGCTTATATCTTCAAAAACCTACATCAGCTCCAAAAAATGCAGCTTCTTTAATTGCAGAAGTAATAAGTGATAAATGTATAAAAACCGATGAAGGATGGATACCTGGCCCCATCCTAGGAAGTATTAATTCAATCGCAGCTGTTTTTATTAATCCCTACAAAGGCAAAAATACGAGAAGTAGGCCTCGAGTTGATTTTCTAAAACCTGATGTAGCTCCAGGTATTATTAAACGTTATCGTGAAGGGGTAAGTGTGGTCACATTAGGAGAAATTGTAGAGATATTAAGAGGATCTAATTTAGGTTTAGTAAGATCGTATGCTGATTTTAATCGTTTCACGCATGTGGGTAAAGGATTATTATCACGAAGCACAAAAGAATCACTTACTCAAACTGGAGTCGCTGTTATAAATGTAGAATTCAGTCGTGCAGATAGCATGGTCAGAATGATGGATCAATTAATTGAGGACGATATCGGAAGATTTCAGGCAGATCTAGTTAGACTTACTGGAGGCAGAGACAGAGCTCAAGCAAAGTTGATAAAAAAACCAAAACCAGTTTTTCCCCAACGGTAACTCCCCTCTTTATTCCGACCCAAAAGTAAGTTATAATCTTCTAATGGAAAAGATGACCAAGAGAGAAAGAAAAGAACAGAAGAAAGCTGAATATCAGGAAGTTTTGAAGAAGCAAAAGATGAATGACATGCTTAAAAAATTTGGAATCTGGGGAGGCGCGGCGGCAATCTTGATCGCATCTGTCTGGGGACTTTTCGTTCTCTCGACCACTACCCCATCCGCAACGACCGGGGTCGAAGCTCCTGCCATTTCAAATAATGACATTACCATTGGCTCTTCAAGCGCTCAGGTTTCACTCGTAGAATATTCTGATTTCCAATGCCCGGCTTGTGCGGCTTATCATCCGATTGTAAACCAGCTCCTTGCAGAATTTGAAGGAAAACTTAAACTCGCGTATAGATTTTTCCCACTTTCTCAAACTCACAAAAACGCAATGATCTCAGCTCAAGCCGGTTACGCCGCCTTCAAACAAAATAAATTTGAAGATATGTATAATATGCTTTTTGACACCCAAAATGATTGGGCAAATGAGAACAATGCGAAGGATAAATTCATAGAATATGCTACGCAAATCGAACTTGATATAGAGAAGTTCAAGGCAGACATGGAGTCTGATGAGGCAAAGAAAGCTATTCAGGATGATTTATCAGAAGGAACTAAAGCTGGTGTCAACTCTACTCCTACATTCTTTCTAAATAACAAGAAGATCGTAACTCCCCGAACTTATGAGGATTTCAAGAAATTAATTCAGGATGAAATTGATAAAAAGTAGCTACTTAATCTACGCAATTCTGGCGTCCGCATTTATAGGATTTCTTGATTCGGCATATCTTACGATCCTCCACTACCAACATGTGATCCCGCCATGCACTGTAACAAACGGATGCGAAACAGTGCTTACCAGTTCATATTCCCAGATTTTTGGGATTCCTATTGCACTCCTGGGAGCTGGGTTTTATATATCTATAATTGTTCTGTCGCTACTACTTCTGACGTCTCCGAGTAAGCTTTACAAAAATCTTCTGGTAGTAAATACCGTAGTGGGATTTGTAATTTCACTAATTTTGCTCTATATCCAATTCGGAATAATCGGGACCTACTGCCAATACTGCCTGCTTTCAGAAGCTATAAACTTCTCTATTCTTGGGACGGTTTTTCTTCTATGGAGGAAGAAGGAATAGTAGGTTCTTCTGCGATCTCCGATCCGGCCTCAAGCTCTTCTAAATTATTGATTGCATTTGCTAAATTGGATTGAGCCCTTTCTATCGCTTGGTCTTGACCCAGAAGCTCCCGCACAAGTTCTCTAGGAGTCACTTTTGCCTTTCGTGCATGTCTTTCTATTCTAGAATTTCTTTCTATTGAACCCGAGTCCCTCATAAAAACATTATATCAAATTGTCAAGAAATCATTAATTAAAATTTGAAATTTAAAGTTTTCAGTGAAAATTGAAAATTGAAAATTGAAAATTTGAATGGGGCTCTTCACTGCGTTCAGAATGACAAACCGAAGGGCTCAGAATGACAATTGGAGATCTAAATGAACTCTTCAACTCTCTTGTACTCGTGGATCTCGCCTGGCTTGAACCAAAGCGTCTTTTCGAAATTTGCTTCTTCAATGCTCGTTGAGACATGAACTAGATTCATTACTCCTCTTTTCTCATCATTGGCATATGCTGCCGAGTCAGTCGAGAAATCTCCGCGGATTGTCCCCGCAGGAGACTGAACAGGCATTGTAGTACCAGCAATCCCCATCGCGTTCTCGACCGCATGCCTGCCTTCCAGAAGTATCGCGATTATTGGACCAGATTTTATGTAATCAAAAAGCCATTTATTTACCATTTTGCCAAGCTCAAGCGGATCTGTGGTGCCTAGCTCCTTTTGTGCGTCGCGGCCGTATGAAGTATAAGTTTTGAGGGTCTTCTCTCCCCATCGCTTTAGAGTCTCTGGCTTCTCGCTTTGGTAATGTTTGAGCAATAATTCTTCCGAAGCTTGCACCATTTTCATCGCGACAATCTTAAGACCACTTTGTTCAAATCTCTTAATTATCTCTCCAGTCAGGCCGCGTTTAACGCCGTCCGGTTTTACTAGTACGATTGTTTGTTCCATAAATTAGCTAATCGTCTACCGACTACTGACTACAGCAATTTCAGCAGTAGACTGAAGTCTGTAGACCGTAGTCTTCTATAATTTTAAAAGTTTTTCGAATCTTTGTCTATCCTCAAAATTACCGATAACTGCGAGATTTAGAGTCGAATTAATTAAATACTTTTGCGCAACTTTCTCAACATCCCCAATCGAGACGCCATCGATTTCCTTAATGTACTTTTCAGGATTCTCAACTTCGTCTTCGAGAACTTCCTGCATTCCATAAAACGCGGCTACCGCGCGCGAATCTTCAAGCTCAAGAACCGTATGTCCCTTGATATATTCCTTGGCTTTTGAAATTTCCTTGTCAGTTATTCCGTTCTTCTTGCTTCGTATCCTATCATATTCGGCTATAATTACCGAGATTGCCTCATCAACTCTTTTGGGATCAACTCCTGCTGTTGAGACCAATGTGCCCACATCGGTATAATGATCCGAGCTGGTCCTTACATAATACGCAAGTCCTCTTTTTTCTCTTACTTCGTGAAAAAGCCTTGAGCTCATTCCTCCTCCAAGCATTGAAGAGAGGATCGAAAGAGCATATTTTTCGTCATTGTCGATCGGAACCGTACGCACACCAAGTGAGATATGAACCTGCTCGGTTGTCTTCTGCCTCAGAAGTACTTCGGGCTTCGCTTGCTTCTCAACTACATCAATCGGAGACTTAGTCTCAAAAGATTTCATTCCTCCAAAGTATTGCTCGACTTGGGATACTGCCTTCTTCGGATCTATACCTCCTGCGATAATTACTGAAATGTTACCCGCGCTATACAAGCTTCCCATGTATTCGGTGAAATCCTCTCTGGTAATTTTCTTAATAATGTCTTTTCTGCCTCCTATATCCCAACCCATTGGAGTATCTCCGTAAAGTAAACTTTCATAAATATCTCCGATCTTTCGTGGCGGCGTATCTTCGTAAAGATTTATTTCTTCGATAATTACGCCTTTTTCTTTTTCAATTTCTTCGGTCTTGAAAAGCGAATTCTGGAGCATGTCCGAGAGAACATCTAGTGAAATTCCGATCTTATCAGCTGCGGATTTGACATAATATCCGGTCGTTTCCTTACCTGTAAATGCATTGAATTCTCCGCCGATACCGTCTATCAAGCTTGAAATATCCATAGCCGACGGTCTTTTGGTCGTACCCTTGAAAGCCATGTGCTCGAGAAAATGTGAAATACCGTTGTTGTGCTCTGTCTCGTAACGTGAGCCCGCGGCGACTAAGACCATCGCAGTGGCACTTTCAAATGAAGGCATCGGAATTGTGAGAACTCGAAGGCCGTTTGATAAAACTGTTCTCTGGAATTGCATAATTAATTAAATTTTTTTGTTGTCATCTGTGAATTGTTAAATGTTAATTGTTAGTTTTGAAACTGCATATTAATATTTCGTAATGTATAAAAAGAGGTCAGACAAACCTGACCTTTAACTTATATTATCACATCTTCTCTGGGGCTTCAATACCAAGGAGATACAGCCCATTCTTCAAGACTTGTCCGACTCCGGAAGTTAATTTCAATCTGAAATCTTCTTTTTCACTTCCGATGATTTTGTGGTTTTGATAGAAATTATTAAAAGCCTGAGAAAGTTCGAAGAGATAATTTGCTAGCGTATTCGGCGCAAAATTATCTGCAGAATCTCTCGCGATCATCGGAAATTGAGAGACTAATCTCAACACCAACTCCTCCTCTTTTTCCAATTTGAGATTTGGGATTTGAGATTTATTTCGGATTTCTGATTTAGGATTTCGGATTTTTGCCAGTACGCTTTGAGTTCTAGCAAAGCTGTACTGCACGTACGGCCCTGAATTGCCCTCAAGACTGATCGAGTCCTCGAAGCTGAAGGTAATATCGGATTTCCTCCCAAACTTAAGCATCGAGTATTTTACTGCTCCTACAGCTACTTGCTCAAGCGTCCTCTCATCCATTTTTTCGAATTGCGCCTTAAGTCTTTTCTTCGCCTCGTCCAAAAGCCATTCCCCCTCGACCACATCTCCTTTTCGGGATGACATTTTTCCTTCTTTTAACCGAACAAATCCATACTCAAGATGCAACTGCTTGTTTTTAAACTCTGGCGAAATCTCCTCCAGTGCCTTGAAGAGCACTTCAAAATATCCAATTTGCTCAGGGCCGACGACATGAATTATCCTATCTGGAGCAAATTCCTTGACTTGAAGATACGCAAGTCCGACGTCTTTCCCCTCATAAGTCGGCAGGCCAATGCTGTTGATAAATACCCTGTTGTGGAGCCCAAAATTCTCTCCGGAGAAAATTATTGCTCCATCATCTTTTATGAAAACCTTATCCAGATTTTCCAAAACTATCTTTTTTCCATCCTCAGCAACTTCACTCTCGAAATATAATCTGTCGAATTTCGTGCCTACTCTCTTATAAATTTCGTCAAAATACTCAAGGCTCCACGATCTGGTCTTCTCCCATAATTTACTAAACTCGGAATCTTTTTCATAAAGACTTTTATTTATTTCATTTATCTTTATCTTGGCATCCGCGTCTTCCTCATAAGCCTTATTACCGTCAACATAAGCCTGGGATAAAAATTTAATCTTCTCATTGATAGTTTTCTTTTCCAAATCCCCCAGGCTGTAGTCTGTAGACTGTAGTCCGTAGACTGCCTTAGCTACATGAAGCCCCACATCCCCCTGATAATTTGCCCTTGTAATTTTCCCTTTCTGAAACTGCAGAAGTCTTGCAAGAGATTCGCCGACTGTGATATTTCTCAGATGTCCGATATGAAAAAGCTTGTGAGTATTGGGATGTGCAAATTCCAAAACTATTCTTTGGTCTTCCAAACTCTCCCCTTCTCCGTATTTTTCTTTTTCAGATAAAACTCTGTCCAAAACTTCCAAAAGATTTTCACCAGATAAATAAAAGTTTATGAAACCGGGCGCAGATGCTTCAATTCTATCCATATTGGGTAATTTTTGTTGAAGCTCTTTAGCTATGTGCGTGGCGAGTTCGAGAGGATTTGCGAATTTTTGATTAGTTTTGTGAAAAATCGTTAGAGAAATGTTGGTCGAGAAATCTCCATGCAATAAATTTCTCGCTAAAATTAACTCAAATTGATCAACTCCCAGATCTTTCAAAACTTCTCCAACTGCACTTTTTATTTCTTCCCTAATTTCCATTATTCTTGTGTTTTATCACCCGTAACTACCAAAGGCTCCAGTCGTTTCCTAAGCATCGTTAATGCTTGTCCTGCAATCTCAAAATCATGCTCCGTCATTTCCGAAGTATAAATAACCATATCATTTGATTCAGATAATTTTTCCCTTCCTGGTATTTGAACCGGAGGATTTATATAAATAGTTTTACCATATTCTCCGTCGTGGCTGAAATAATATCGTGTGTCTATATAGCTTGCAATAAGTTCTTCTTGTATCATTTCCTTATATAATTTTTCAGCAGGTTTATCAGCAAGAATTCCTATACATAACAGCTTATTTGTATCAACACTCACTTCTTTTGCTTTTTCTGTATGAATTGGATCAACAGAAAACCATATGGAGGCATTTTTCCCTTCTAAATCTTTGAAGCCCTCAATATAACTGATAATAATCACACCGCCGTGCGGTAACCTTGATACATGAAAATTGTCCTCTTTATTTCTTGCAAGCTTTGGATAAATACTATTTTTTGGCCAATCAAGTTTTTCGGCAACACTAATTAGCTCATCTTCCATCATTGCAAGTTTTATTGCTGCGAGGCGAAATCTTTCTTCTTGCGCTTCGGGTTCTTTAATATCTCTCTGTCCTACTGATGGCTCATCAGTATCTTTGAAAAAATGTTCCGGAATCGGCCTCGGCTTTCTTTTGGCTCTCAATCTTTCAAAAGTTTCAGCAAGAGTTTCTTTTCTCGTACCATCTTCATTAAATGGAATATCTGTCATCTCAACTTTATTCTATCACAGAATATTTCCGATAACTTGTTTAATACAAGTTATAATCTGTCGGCTGTTGACTCTGGGTTAACCCTTATTTAATCAGGGTTGACATGAATGAATATAATTGGTACTTTGATTATAGATATGAAAATACTTATTGTTGACGACGACGAGTCTCTTACCGCAATTATCTCAACAGCCCTTGAAAAAGAAGGCTTCACCGCTCTCACCTGCGCAACCGGAAGAGACGCAACGAACAGAATAAAAGAAGACATGCCCGATTTGGTGCTTCTCGATCAGGTCCTTCCTGACGTTTCAGGCAACATAGTTCTCAAGCAGGTCAAGATGGATTCTGCAACCAAAGACATTCCGATACTGATGCTTTCAAATTTTAGCCAAGGAGAGATCGTAAATCAGGCGATTCAGGATGGCGCTGCAGACTATATTTACAAATATCAAGTCGAAATCTCAGACATAGTAAACAAAGTTAAAGATGCCTTGAAGCCTCCTGCTGAACCAACCAATCTATAAAATGGAAGCAACTCTGCTCATATCCATCGCCTCGACATTCTTCTTTGCAATTGTCGCAATAGCTCTATCAATGAAATCAGACAAAAATAATTCCGGAGACAAACTTGATTCTCAACCGGCTAAAAACAAAGATGAATATCTTCATATGATGGTGCATGAGCTCAGAGCACCACTGACAAGTATCAAAGACTCCTCAGAACTTCTACTTAGCATCCGCTCGTCTCTCAAGGAAGAGGAACAGGAGCAATTCATGAAAATAATAAACAGGCAGTCCAAAGTTCTTCTGGAACAAATCGCATCAATCCTTGATAGTGCAAGGATCGAATCGGGCACATTTGTTCTCTTTAAAAAGAAAGAAAGCATTCAGGATATTATCTATGAAAAAATTAAGTTGTTTGAAGCACCAGCCGAAAAAAAGAATATCACCGTCTCGTCCCACATCGAGGGTCCTATACCAACAGTAAGCATCGACGGACTTAGGATTGGTCAGGCGATCAATAATCTTTTATCAAACAGTATCAAATTTACGCCTGCAGGTGGGCAGATCTCAGTCACTGCAAAGGTGTCAGGAGGGAATATAGAAGTCGCAGTAAAGGACTCAGGAGTCGGAATTCCCAAAGAAAACCAGAAAAGCATCTTCACCAAATTCTATCAGGTAAAAACCGCTGGCAGACAGGAAGAAAAGGATGGATCAGGTCTTGGACTTTATATTGTTAAGAAAATAATCGATGCCCATCATGGCAAAGTCTTTATCGAATCTGAAGAAGGCAAGGGAACTTCTATGTGCTTTGTGATCCCGATGGAAAGCGAAGAAACAAAAGTAGATACTAGAACTATTCCGATAAAAACTGCGCAGTTCACTCTCCCCAACTAATCTATCTTCCCCCAACTATATCCATCTGATACAAACTCTATATCACCATGCGTGTCGGTCCTGAATGTTTTGATTCTTGCGGTATTTAACAAATCGAGTATCAGGGGCGATGGATGTCCATAAGAATTCTTGCCAACTGAAATTACTGCGGCCTGCGGATTTAAGATATTCAATATTTCTTGTGTTAATCCTGATTTAGAACCGTGATGAGAGACTTTCATTACTTCTGCATTCGTAACTCCGTGAACCCTAATATTATCCAAAAATTGCCCTTTCTCAGTATCCCCTGTCAGCAATACATCAAATTCTCTGAACGAAACCAACAGTATCAGCGTCGCCTGCTCGCTCGACCGATTTATTAGATGCTCGGGGCTTACCTGATTTATAAATTCTTCCGTAGGGCCCAATATTCTAATCCTCAATCCGTCCTCTGTTCTAATTTGATCCCCTGAAGAAAGAATCTGAGCTTTAATACCGCTTTCCCCAATGGCTTTTTGTAAATTTTCGTATCCCTGCGAATCATTGTCGATATTTTCTACTGCGAAATTCTCCACACGATACCTATCAAGAATACTCATAAATCCGGTGAAATGATCCGCGTGAGGATGAGTCAGAATCGCAAATGATATCTTCTTATCCCAGAAAGGCGTGTTTTTCTCAACACAGGCCGTAATCTGCTCATTCGGACCTGCATCGACGAGGAAATTCTTACCTGCCGGTGTCCTTATAAAAATTCCGTCCCCCTGTCCCACATCGCAAAATACTACATGCAGCTTTCCGTCATAGAACTTAAGATATTGAAAAGTAAATATTCCGCCGAGTAAGATTATTGCTGTCAAAACTCCAAGCCCAGTTTTTTTATTCATTTTTCTTTAGCATGGCAAATGAAATTATTGAAAGTAAGACCAGATAATAACCCAGTATGAATACAAATGGCGGAGATATCGACTCAATAGATCCGGGAATTATGGAAAAGATATTAACTACTGCTTCGAAGTAAAAGAGAAATGGGATGCTGAGATACATGACTGGCTTCCCAAGAGGCTCAATAACGATGGAAATAAGAAATCCCACACCGCCGATTATCATAATAAACGGGATAGTCCAAAGCACAAACGCGTTTACGACGACCGAGATTATAGAATAGAGCCCAAAATTTGCAAGGAGTATCGGCAGGGTCGCAATTTGGGCTGAAATCGTGGTCGATACATCCTCGCCGACGACAATAAACTTAAAAAATTTCTTAAGAATTTGTATCTGATACAAAACAGGGCGTAAGAAAATAAGTCCGGCTGTTGAGACAAAAGAGAGCTGAAAACCAATATCCCAAATTACAAACGGCGAAAATATTATCATTATGTACGCCGTCGCAAACAAAGAATATCCCGCAAGTTTTTGTCTTCCCAAAATTTGCGCGGTAAATGTAATCATCCCCATTATCGATGCTCTGACGATCGACGGCTCAAATCCTGCAAGAAAAGCATAAATAAAAATTCCGGCAATTGTCAGAATTAATGCGATTTGTCTTTTAAGAAAAAGAAGAAAAATAGCGCTTAGAAAGCCTGCAACCAAAGTTACATTCATTCCCGACGCCGCGATAATATGCATAAGACCTAAGATCTTTAAATTATCCAAGAAATTACTCGACATTGAAGACTTAATGCCGAATACTATACCGAGCAGAAGCGAAGAATAATTCGACGGAAGAGTTTTCTCAAAAACTGAAATTATATGTTGGCGAAGTCCAAAGAAGACTGCCAAATTGTCTTTCCTAGCCTCGGTTTTGGGAAAATACATTGAAATAAATTCATTTTTATCATTTATCAGTCTTATGCCTACTCTGCCATTTACACTAATTATGTCTCCATAACGATATTCACTTTCCCCTGGAACGATAATATAAATCCTGTTTCCTTTGTAAAAAAGAGTGAATGCTTTCCTGCCGTTTTTGACATTCGGCTCTTGAGTAAGTCTTGTTGAAAAAGAAAGATCTTGTCCGTCTTTCAACTCTACTTTATCAAGAGTTATGAATCTAAAAGCAAGAATCAAGACTAAAAGAGGGATTATTATGTATTTTGCCACTGTTTAAATACTTATCTTATCTTTGATATTCTCAAAAACCTTGCTTCCCAATGCTTTCTTACTTACAAGCTCCTCTAGGCTCTGATACGGCCTGTTATTTATGATCTTCGATGCGGTAGCAGGACCAACTCCGGGCAGACTATCAAGCTGACTTTCAGAGGCTGTATTAATATTTATCAAATCTGAGACAGAACCCGTACCCAATGAGCTTGAAGTGCCCAAAACAGGACTCGGCGAATCTCCTTTGAAAGGAATATAAAGCTTGGAACCATCTGTCAATTTCGCTGCCAAATTAATATTCTTGGCAAACCAAACTCTATCCGCATCCTGAGACAAACCGCCTGCCCTGACAATGATATCTTTGATCCTCGAATTAACGGGTAAATCATAAACTCCCGGAGAAATTACAGCACCTTCTATGTCAATTATAATTTTACCAACTGAAGATTCGGTCTTGTCTTCCGACGCTTTTTCCAAAACTACATCACTTGAGGACTCCGAAGCGAATAACCCTATCAAACCATACCCTAACAATATCAATCCCAAAACTGCGAAAACTATTGGAACCCAATATTTCCTTATTATCGGAGACAGTTTTTCAGCTAATTGACTCGCTTCCATCCTTTACAACGAAGTTTATTACCTTACCCGGAACATAGATGACCTGTTGGATTGGGTTGTTAATCATGTATTTTTCTGCTTTTTTACTTTGCCTGGCAGTATCTTCAACCAACTGCTTATCATTAATATCGGAAAAATTGACCTCAAAAACGTCTCTGACTTTTCCATTTATCTGAAGTATTATGTTCGAAGTTTGTTCTACTAAATATTCCTCTTCAAATTTAGGCCAATTCGCCTTATGGACTGAATTTTCTTCTCCAATAATCTCCCACAATTCCTCTGAGACGTGCGGTGCCAAGGGTGAAATAAGTAAAATTAAGGTTTTGATTTCTTCCTTTGATATAGTTTGTTCCTTTACTAAAAAATTGTAATATTCCATAATTGAGGCTATTGCTGTGTTGTATCTGAGCTCTTCAAGGTCCTCTGTAACCTTTTTTATGGTCTTGTGCATCATCTTCAGTCCTTCATTTGAGATTTGAGATTTGAGATTTGAGATTTGAGTGGAAAGGGTCCATACTCTTTTTACAAATCGGTGCATCCCCTCAATTCCAGTATCATAAAAATCTCCCCCTTGGATAAAAGGTCCAAGAAACATAAGATACATTCGCAAAGTATCTGCTCCAAATTTCTTAATATATGCATCAGGAATTACAACATTACCCTTACTCTTGCTCATCTTCGCTCCCTCTTTAATTAAGAGACCATGCGCGCGGAATTTTGCATAAGGCTCTTCAAAAGATATTAAACCTTGATCCTTGAAAAACATCGTGATAAATCTTGAATAAAGAAGATGAAGAACCGAATGCTCTGCTCCGCCGATATACATATTTACAGGAAGCCATTTTTCAACCCTCTGCTTATTTATCGCTGACTTTTTGTCGTCTGTTGAAATATATCTGAAGAAATACCAAGCGCTGTCAAGAAACGTATCCGACACATCAGTCTCGCGATTGGCTTCTCCTCCGCACTTGGGACAAGTTGTATTTACGAAATCTTCAATCGTGGCAAGCGGAGATTTTCCGGCACCCAGAGGCTTCCAGTCCTTAACATCAGGAAGCAAAACCGGCAAATCAGCTTCGGGAACAGCCTGCCAGCCGCACTTCGGGCAATTAATCATCGGGATCGGCGGTCCCCAGTATCTTTGCCTCGAGATCAGCCAATCCCGCAAGTGATACTGAATCTTTCTTTTACCAATCCCCTTCTTTTCAAGATCATCAATCATTCTCGGAATCGCATCAGGCACGAAATAATCCTCCCAATCCTTTCCGGAATTTATTATTTCACCTGGACCAATATAAGGCTTTTCTTCATCAAGTTTTTCTTTAATAGGCTTAATAACAAATTTTATCGGAAGATTATACTTTTTCGCGAACTCAAAATCGCGCGTATCATGTGCGGGAACTGCCATAATTGCGCCTGTTCCATAACCCATGAGCACATAATCC
>JBBUBI010000029.1:0-2987 GCA_038058335.1 Patescibacteria group bacterium | reverse complement strand
AGCGGTAAGCCCCGCTGAGAAACCGAGGACTCTTAGTCCTCGGAGGTTTATTTTATTGATGAGGAAAGTTTGGTTTCTCTTACCCCTTCTTTTTATTTTGTTTCTTTTCCGGCCCGCACCTGTATTTGCCGAGAAGATAAATTCATTCGATACAGAAATTACAGCGCGGAAAGACGGGGCTATGAATATTACGGAGACGATAAATTATGACTTCGAAAGTTTGGAGAGGCACGGAATTTATAGAGATATTCCTTTGTATTCAAAAGTCGGTGATCTGTACAGAATTATAAAAATTGGAAATGTAGATATACAGCGGGATGGTCAATCGGAAGAGTTTAAGAAAACACAAGACAGTCAAAAGGTAAATATAAAGATTGGTAATGCAAACAGAACTATTACAGGAACTCATGTTTATAAAATTTCATACACAGTAGAAAACGGAATCGGAAGTAATTTTCCCGATCATGACGAGATTTATTGGAATGCTACGGGAAATGAATGGACTGTGCCGATTGAAAAAGCAAATATTGATGTTGTGACGGATTTTGGAATTAATTTTACCAATTTTATTTGCTATACGGGTGCGACTGGATCTAAAGTTTCTAATTGTATGATTACCGGTTCATCAGCAAATACGGGTTTACTTTCTTCCGGAGAAGGTTTGACGGCGGTTACTGTTTTTCCCGCCGGTACATTTCCCAAAAGCATTCTCTCAAAATCTGCGCCTTCTACATTTGCCGAGAAAATTTTCGGTTTTATCTGGAAAAACATTGTGTATATTTATTTCTTTCTAAACATAATTTTGCCGGCAATTTTGATCTACTGGTATCAGAAGAAAAAGAACAAAAAACGATTTGGTCCTCCTGCAGTCAATTTTGATACTCCATCAGATGAAAAAGGAGCAAGACTTGCTCCTGCTCTTTCAGGCACTATAGATAATGCACATCTTGACCGGGATGACGTGACCGCGACAATTTTCGACTTAGCAATTAGAAAGTACATTAAGCTTGAAGAGAAAAATACTGAAGGCAAAGCTCTGGGGATTATCAAAACATCTGAAAAGAAGCAAACGATCACGAAGCTTAAAGAAGATGACGGGAAGCTGACTTCATTTGAAAAGAAACTTTTTGCCCGACTGTTTAAGGATGGAAGCACGGTAGATGTGGATACTTTGAAAACGGATTTTTACAAAACTTTTCAAGATATGGAGACCGAGATTTTCAAGCAGCTGGTTGAGAAAAAATATTATGTTAAAAACCCCAAAACCCAGAGGGGATTACTTGCTGTTCTGGGAGTTATGGCGCTTGGTACGGGAAGTATAGTTCTTTCGGGAGTTTTGTTTTATCTTGCCAAAAAGCTTCTCGGTAGAACAGCATTGGGAGATGAGGTAGATTATAAAATTGACGGACTTAAGCTATTTCTCAAAAGCATGGATAGGAATTACAAATGGCAAGCGAAGAATTTCTATACCGTGGAGCAAATGATCCCTTATGCAATGGCGCTTGGTTACATAGATAGATTTATGGAAAGTCTCAAGATCTTAAAACCCGATTATAATCCCACCTGGTATTCAGGATACAGAGGGACTTTTTACGCAGGATATGCAGGATTTTATGCAGGTTTAAATAGCGGAATTACGACATCGGCGCCTTCATCCTCAAGCGGATTCTCAGGAGGATCCTCGGGTGGCGGAGGCGGTGGAGGGGGAGGCGGAAGCTGGTGAGTACTCCTTAGCCCATATTGTCAATCAGCATAACGATTTTGGCAGTTTTCAAGAACTTGATTTGAGATGGTATAATATCCCGGTGAATAAAAACATGCCTATCTTTGTCTTCGGGACAGTAATACTGCTTGTCGGGATCGCTTTTGCTATAAATGCAGAGAAGATAAAAGGACCTGGGGATAGTTTGATAGCTACTCCTTCTACGGCTCCTGCAAGTGCACTTACCGTGAACGAAGCGCCGCCCACCGCAACTCCTACTCAGCGTCCCGCGCCAACATTTGCGCCTGTTACTGAACTTAAGATCGAAGAGATTTCAGTCGGCTCGGGAGCAGAGGCTGCAAGTGCTAGTGCTCTTACAGTAAATTATATAGGAGCTTTGACCAATGGACAGGTTTTTGATACCTCAATTGGCAAGCAGCCATTTTCTTTTGCGATGGGAACAGGACAAGTCATAAAAGGCTGGGAGGAAGGACTGCTTGGGATGAAAGTCGGCGGGAGAAGAAGGCTTCATATTCCGCCTCAGCTCGGTTATGGCGCTCAAGGTGCTGGGGGAGTAATTCCTCCAAATGCAACACTTATTTTTGAAATTGAACTCCTGGATGTTAAATAGTTTGTGCTACAATCTTTTGTAGTGATAATTACAAAAAACTCTCCTTTTTCAAGGGAAGAAATAGAGAATTTGAAAGAAGAGTTCGACGTTTATATAAAGACAGTTTTGGATATTCAAAAAAGAATTTGCTCTGCGGGAGCAAATAGGCATTTTGATAGTGAGAAAATTTTGCTTGAAAGAGGATCTGCGCAGTCGGCTGTTTGGGGAGGTGGAGTTGATCTTAAGACAAAGGTGATCGACTACAATTCATTCATAAATATAAGACCGGTGGATAACAATACAAGCAACGAAATTCAGGATTCTGAAATCAGGGAACACTTTGACGAATTAACAAAATATTTTTTTAGAGAAATTTATGGACAATAAGCAAATTTTGGGTGATATTGCATTAGATTTGAAGAGAGTCGCGATAGGATTTCATAGAGGCTCGGATGCTATGGCAATGAGATTTATAGATGAAGCAATTAAGAGAAGATCTGAGATTGATGAAAAAAACATAAAACCATATTTGAAAAAGATTTTAGAAGATCTAATAAAGATAAAAACTGATAAGAAGGAAAAAGCGGCAGAGGACGCGCTTATGTATAGTACTATAATTCAAAACGCATCTCAGGCTATTTAGAGTTAAGCCACAAGTTAGTAATAGTGTATAAT